>NZ_DAMANB010000003.1:0-231060 GCF_032073645.1 Myroides sp. | reverse complement strand
TTTTTAGATATAGTGTTAGGTTACATTTGTCCTAACAAAATAAGTTATGATATGAGACAGAATGTACCAATTTCTAGTATTATGGCTTCAAAACTTGTCAAGTTAAATTTAACAGATTCATTGACAAATGCTGAAAAGTTATTTAAAGAGAACAAGATTAGACATCTTCCTGTGTTATCTGGAGGAGAGTTAGTAGGGATTCTCAGTTATACTGACTTAGTAAGAATTAGTTTAGCAGAGACGGTGGGAGATAATGATGATATTATTGATACCACTATATATAATATGTTCTCTATAGAACAAGTAATGGTTAAGGACGTTGTGACTATACAAGCAGATTGTAGTATTAAGGATGCAGCCGAAATAATTATCGAGAGAGGATTTAGATCATTGCCTGTTATGGATGGAGATATATTAGTAGGAATGCTTACTAGTACTGATTTGATTAAGTATTTGATAAAGCAATACGAATAAGAAATAAAAAGAATTGCTATAAAAAAGATTATTATATTTTGTAGTTTGTGAGTTTGGCTACGAAATTACATATTGTTGTTTGAAAAAAGCATTAGAGGTGAGTTCTAATGCTTTTTTACTTTTATACCTATGTGTACGTTTTTTTGAAATATTTCTATTGATAGAATGAAGTGATTGTTATATTTGTTTTTCTATAAAACCATATTTAAGATGAATAATTTATATCAAGAGCTTTTAGTGGCAGCTAAGGCAATATTAGAATCTAATGTATTAGATAGAACAGAGAAGTTAAAACAGGTATGTGTTCTTTTAAACGAGAAAATATCGTACTATGATTGGGTTGGTTTCTACTTTGCAGTGCCAGAAGAGAGAGTGCTTCATTTAGGACCTTACAGCGGTCCTGAGACAGACCATACAGTGATTCCCTTTGGTAAGGGGATTTGTGGACAGGTGGCTGTTAGTAATGAGACTTTTTTAGTAGAAGATGTGACTGCTCAAGATAATTATATTGCTTGTAGTATTACTGTTAAGTCTGAGATCGTAGTTCCGTTATTTGTTGATGGAGTTAATATCGGACAAATAGATATTGATTCTAATACAATTAATGCATTTACAGCTGAGGATCAATCATTTTTAGAATTACTAAATGTAGAAATAGCTAAATTGTTTATTTAGTTCCTATTATAAAGAAGACTTGCGTTTTGTTTAGATTATACTGTTGTTAATTGAGGTATTGGTAATCAATGTACTAGAGGGTAAATAAGAACCTAAAAAAAAGTGTATTATTTATAGTTGTATTTTGAAAAATAAAATTACCTTTGCAAACGTAAATATGGATACACCATATTTCATGCATAAAAATCATTAAAAATAATATTGGCATGTATTTATCAAAAGAGAAAAAAGCTGAGATCTTCGCACAACACGGTGGAGCTGCAGCTAACACTGGATCTGCTGAAGGACAAATCGCTTTGTTCACATACAGAATCACGCATTTAACTGAGCACTTGAAAAAAAATCGTAAAGATTATAATACAGAGCGTTCATTAGTTCTTTTAGTAGGTAAAAGAAGAAGACTTCTTGACTACTTAAAGAATACAGAAATTAACAGATATCGTGAGATTATCAAAGTATTGGGTATTAGAAAATAATCAATATAGAGAAGAGGTGCCTTTGTGCGCCTCTTTTTCTTTTTAGCCTTTTTGCAGAAAAAGACTGGTTTTTCATTGGGTTTCATACAACTACACAACAACACACACAACACAACACACAATTATTAATGTCTCTCTTCGGAGAGACAGAAACCCTAAAGTATTAATTTATTATGATTCCTAAGGTAACTAAAGAGATTATCGATTTAGGAGATGGCCGTAGCATCTCGATCGAAACTGGGAAATTAGCGAAACAAGCAGATGGTTCTGTAGTTGTTCGTATGGGAGACTGTATGCTTTTAGCTACAGCTGTATCAGCGAGAACTGCTAACCCTGGTGTAGACTTCCTTCCTTTAACTGTAGATTACAGAGAAAAATTTTCTGCTGCTGGACGTTTTCCAGGAGGCTTTTTTAAACGTGAGGCTCGTCCGAGTGATCAAGAGGTGTTAACAATGCGTTTAGTAGACCGTTGTTTACGTCCATTGTTCCCAGATGACTATCACGCAGAAACACAAGTTATGATTCAATTAATGTCTCATGACGAAAATGTAATGCCTGATGCATTAGCTGGATTAGCTGCTTCTGCAGCATTAGCAGTATCAGATATTCCATTCTATAATTCTATTTCTGAGGTAAGAGTTGCTCGCGTTGATGGGCAGTTCATCATCAATCCATCTAGAGAACAACTAGACGCATCTGATCTTGATATGATGATCGGTGCATCTAAAGACTCTGTATGTATGGTGGAGGGTGAGATGAAAGAAATCTCAGAACAAGAAATGATTGATGCAATAAAGTTTGCTCATGAGGCGATTAAAATTCAGATCGAAGCTCAAGAGAAGATGCGTGCTGCATTAGGACTTACTTACCGTGAGTACGAACCAGAAGCAACTGATGAAGAGGTGGAGAAAATCGTACATGATGCAGCGTATGCTAAATTGTATGAAATAGCTTCTCATGCTAGTGCTAAATCTGAGCGTGGAGAGAAATTCGCTGAGGTGTATGAAGAAGTTAAAGCTTTATTCTCTGAAGAAGATTTAGAAGAGAAAGCAGAACTAATCAGTACATACTTTAAGAAAACTCAAAAAGAGGCTGTACGTAACCTTATTTTAGATCAAAACATTCGTCTTGATGGTCGTAAGACTACTGAGATTCGTCCTATCTGGAGTGAAGTAGATTACTTACCTTCAGTGCATGGGTCTTCTATCTTTACACGTGGTGAAACGCAAGCGTTAGCTACTGTAACATTAGGTACATCAAGAGATGCGAATATTATTGACTTACCAAGTGAGCAAGGTGAAGAGAAGTTCTACTTACATTATAATTTCCCTCCATTCTCTACAGGTGAGGCAAAACCATTAAGAGGTACTTCTCGTAGAGAGGTAGGTCATGGTAACTTAGCACAACGTGCTTTGAAAAACATGATCCCTGCAGACTGTCCTTATACTATTCGTTTAGTATCTGAGGTATTAGAGTCTAACGGTTCTTCTTCTATGGCTACTGTATGTGCTGGTACTCTAGCATTAATGGATGCAGGTATTCAAATTGAAAAACCAGTTTCAGGTATTGCAATGGGACTTATCTCTGATGCAAAAACTGGACGTTGGGCTGTATTGTCTGATATCTTAGGTGATGAGGATCACTTAGGAGATATGGACTTTAAAGTTACTGGTACTAAAGATGGTATCACTGCATGTCAAATGGATATTAAGATCGAAGGATTAGCTTATGATATCATGGAGCAAGCGTTAAAACAAGCTCATGATGGTCGTATGCATATCTTGGGATTATTACAAGAGACTATCGCTGTGCCTAATCCTACTGTTAAACCTAAAGCTCCTAAGATTGTTACTGTTACAATTCCTAAAGACTTTATCGGTGCAGTTATCGGACCAGGTGGTAAAAACATCCAAGCGCTTCAAGCAGAAACTGGTACTACTATCGTTATTAACGAAGAAGGTGATTATGGTATCATCGAAGTATTAGGTACTGATCAAGCAGGTATGGATAGAGCATTAGCTGCTATTAGTAATACTACTTTCTCTCCAGTAGAAGGTGAGACTTACCATGTTAAAGTGGTTAAGATGCTTGACTTCGGTGCAGTAGTAGAATTTGTACCAGGTAAAGAAACTTTACTTCACGTATCTGAATTAGATTGGAAACGTATTGAGAATGTATCTGACGTTCTTAAAATGGGAGATGAATTAGATGTTAAGTATTTAGGTATAGACCCTAAAACTAAAAAAGCTAAAGTATCTCGTAAAGCTTTAATGCCACGTCCTCCTAGAGAAGAGAAAAAAGACGCGGCTCCAAAACAAGAAAATAAATAAGAGTAATTCTTTTTATTATATAAAGGACATCTAGTAATAGGTGTCCTTTTTTTGTATTCATTTTTATGAGATAGCTAGTCTGTGGGGGACTATATTAGATATATGTTAGTATATTCCGCTTCTTATTTTCATATCTATATTGTAAATTGCTGATTATTGTCATTGTGACAGTTGTGTTTTTGCGTTTAATAATGGTGTTTTTTGGTTAAGTCATTAATTTGTATTATATTAGCAATTAACGTTAATAGGGGGTGGCGTGCTTATATATTTCTAGCACGTGTATTCAACTCCTATCCAAATTCAAGTTTGATATACTTGACCTTATTTTCAGCATATAATTATGCTGCCTAATGTACATCGCTTATTAGATGTATCTATTATAGAATACGAACATGTGGTATTCTATCTCGGCTGAGCAATCAGTGATAATCATTTTATTAATTTCTTCACTTTATAGTGAGGACAAATTCGTTATGTAGTTATGTTAAATTTAAAAGTTGGAATTATTGGTGCTGGTCCGAGTGGATTAGCCATGTTACGTGCGTTCGAGTCAGAACAAAAAAAAGGTAACCCTATTCCAGAGATTAAATGTTATGAAAAACAAGATAATTGGGGAGGAATGTGGAACTATACTTGGCGTACAGGTGTAGGAAAATATGGTGAACCAATACACGGGAGTATGTATAAATACTTATGGTCTAATGGGCCTAAAGAATGTTTAGAGTTCTCTGATTATACATTTATGGAGCACTTTAAACAACCTATATCTTCATACCCACCGAGAGAGGTTTTATTCGATTATATACAAGGGCGTATTAAGCAGAGTAATGCAAGAGATTTTATCAAGTTTAATACTGTGGCTAGATGGGTAGATTACCTAGAAGATAAGAAGCAGTTTAGAGTAATATTCGATGACTTAGTAAAGAATGAAACTTTTGAGGAGTACTTCGATTACTTAGTTGTGGGAACGGGACACTTCTCAACGCCAAATATGCCTTATTTTAAGGGAATAGATAGTTTCCCTGGAACAGTGATGCATGCGCACGATTTTAGAGGTGCAGATCAGTTTATAGATAAAGATATTTTGTTAATAGGAAGTAGTTATTCTGCTGAGGATATCGGTGTACAATGTTTTAAACACGGTAGTAGATCAGTTACTATTTCGTATAGAACCAATCCTATTGGGGCTAAATGGCCTAAGGGGATTGAGGAGAAACCCATTGTAACCCATTTCGAGGATAATGTGGCTCACTTTAAAGATGGCTCTAAGAAGGAATATGACGCAGTAATTCTGTGTACGGGGTACCAACATAAGTTCCCGTTCTTGCCAGATAATTTAAGGTTAAAGACAAAGAATAACTTATATCCAGATAATCTGTATAAAGGAGTTGTGTTCAATGAGAATGAACGACTAATCTTTTTAGGAATGCAAGATCAATATTATACGTTCAATATGTTCGATACGCAAGCTTGGTTTGCTAGAGATTATATGTTAGGGCGTATCACTTTACCTAACAAAGAAACTAGGGATAAGGATATCGCTAAGTGGGTAGAACTAGAAAAAACATCTGTAACAGGAGAGGAACATGTAGATTTCCAAACTGATTATATTAAGGAATTGATAGAGCTGACAGATTATCCTACTTTTGATCTAGATAGAGTGGCAGAGATGTTTAAAAGTTGGTTAAATGATAAAGAAACTAATATTCTAAATTATAGAGATAAAGTATATACTTCTGTGATGACAGGTGTCACTGCTGAAGAGCATCATACACCATGGATGAAGGAGTTAGATGATAGCTTAGAAAGGTATCTAGATGAGGTAGAGGTAGATGAGTTAGAATTAAGTAAAGAGAATTACTACTAACATAAAAGAGTTATATTTTTTATAAAATAAAGTTAGCGCTACAGGATTTTGATTTTGTGGCGCTTTTTTTGTGTAGATAATATGAGGTTAAAAAATATTTTTAAAAATGTTGTAACCTTTTAGTAATAGTGTACGTATAACTAATGTGTGAAGAGCACATCATAGCAAAAATAAGGATAGAAATAATATGAGACAACTTAAAATTACCAAGCAGGTAACGAATCGTGAGACCGCTTCTCTAGATAAGTACTTGCAAGAAATTGGTAAAGTAGATTTAATTACTGCGGATGAGGAAGTAGAGTTAGCGCAACGAATCAAAGCAGGAGATCAAAGAGCACTAGAGAAATTAACGAAAGCAAACTTACGTTTCGTAGTATCGGTGGCAAAGCAATATCAAAACCAAGGATTGACATTACCCGATTTAATTAATGAAGGAAACTTAGGTCTGATCAAAGCTGCACAGCGTTTTGATGAGACACGAGGATTCAAATTCATTTCTTATGCAGTATGGTGGATTCGTCAGTCGATTTTATCAGCTTTAGCAGAACAATCTCGTATCGTACGTTTACCATTGAATAAGATCGGTTCTATTAATAAAATTAATAAGATGTATGCTTTATTAGAGCAATCTAATGAACGTCCACCTTCAGCAGAAGAAATCGCTGTAGAGCTTGATATGACTGTAAATGATGTAAAAGAGAGTATGAAGAACTCTGGTCGTCATTTATCAATGGATGCTCCGTTAGTAGAAGGAGAAGATTCTAACTTATACGATGTATTGCGTTCAGGTGAGTCTCCTAATCCAGATAGAGAGCTTATTCATGAGTCTCTTAGAACAGAAATCGAGAGAGCATTAGAGACTTTGACTCCTAGAGAAGCTGACGTTGTACGTTTATACTTCGGTTTAGGTGATCAACATCCTATGACATTAGAAGAAATAGGAGAAACATTCGATCTTACTAGAGAGCGTGTTAGACAGATTAAAGAGAAAGCTATTCGTAGATTAAAACATACGTCTAGAAGTAAAATTCTTAAGACATACTTAGGATAATATAGATTAGAAGCGTTACTATTTAGGTAACGCTTTTTTTTATACCTTAGGTTAGCGTATATTTGTATTGTGAGAAAGTTTTTGTTTATAATCATATCCTTATTAGTATTTAGACCAGTAGTGCCGTTGGTAGACTACCTGGTAGACTATGATTATATCGCTACTTTTTTATGTGTGAATCAAGACAAGCCTGAGATGCATTGTAATGGACAGTGTTATCTAATGCAAGAATTAGCTAAGATAGCTAAGGAAGAACAAAAGAAAGATGCTGTTAAGCAGGTATATACTATTGCTTTTGTTTTGATGTATGTTGATTATAAATCTGAACTACCTACTCCTAATTTTGATATAAAAGGAGTACATAAGGTTTATGATAGATATAATAATTTGTATTCCTCTTTATTTAGCCGTCAGGATCTACGTCCTCCCCTCGTTTAATTAGTATTTATAATGTGATTATTTGATCGTCTATCTATAGTAGTGCGGTCAGTGAGCTTATGTATAATATTAATTAAAGATTCTTATGTCTACTAAGATTATAAAATCCTTTCCAATCAGTTATTTTACACAAGATCAGTCTTCATTTTTTATTAAGCCAATAAGTGCCTTAGGCAATGCTTATCCTTTATTAAAAGATAGTTTTAGGGCTAACTTTTACATGATTGTCTTTGTGTATAGAGGGAGTTATGCTATTAAGATTAATGGGGTTGATTATGTTGATTATCAGTCAAGTGTTTACTTTATAAAACCAGGTGATGTTGTACAGATGCAGTTCAATACTGAATGTACAGGTATATTCATCGGTTTTGAGGATTCTTTCTTTTCTCAACGCTATCATGAGAACATATTGCGTTATTTTGATTTCTTTCAATTAGATAGTGCCTCTCAGCAGATAGTGAGTGAGAGTGTGCGTACTAAGGTTGTGTTATTGGTAGATATGATGTTGGGTGAGTATAGTACTGATAGAGTATATCGAATGAAGGTTCTGCGTTCTTATTTAAATATATTGCTATGTGAGTTACAGAGCGTGGACGAAGAAGATCAGCACTTTTCGATAGAGTATAATAAGGCTGGTTATAACGATCGTATTCTTGCTTTTATGGATTTAGTCGAAGTTCACTTTAAAGAGGCTAAAACGCCTTCTTTTTATGCTGAGAAGCTCTGTGTGACTCCTAACTACCTCAATAAACTTTGTAAACAAGAGCGAGGTATAACTGCAGGACAATTAGTTCGTCAACGCATTGTGGTAGAAGCAAAGAGATTGTTGCAGTTTAGCACATTTAATGTCAATGAGATTGCGCAGGAATTGTGTTTTGATAGTACGTCTTACTTTGTTACATTCTTTAAAAAACAAGAAGGGATTACACCAGATCATTACCGCAAGTCATTTTCTTGAATATAGGTATAAAAAAACGAGACTTAATAGTCTCGTTTTTTATTTCTTAGTGTTGGTACACTACATATTTTGTATCACCTTCAGTTTCTACTTTAGTAAGATTGTGAGAAGCAAGTCCTTTCATTGCTTTATCCCATTTCTTACCACTTAAAGCAGCTTGTTCTTTTAGAGAACCTAATTCTACTTTATTGTCATTGTTTTCTAATATCTGAATAATGATTTTCTCTTCATCTGATAATTCTACTGAAGGAGCTGTTTTCTCTGGTCTCATTTGAGGGAAGAATAGCACCTCTTGGATAGAAGGATTATTGGTTAAGAACATAATTAAACGGTCCATACCGATACCTAATCCTGATGTAGGAGGCATACCATACTCTAATGCACGTAAGAAGTCTTGGTCGATAAACATCGCTTCATCATCTCCACGATCAGCTAAAGCCATTTGAGCTTCGAAGCGCTCTCTTTGGTCAATAGGGTCATTAAGCTCAGAGTAAGCATTCGCAATCTCTTTACCACAAACCATTAGCTCAAAACGCTCTGTCAATTCTGGATTATCTCTATGAGCTTTTGTCAATGGAGACATTTCTTTTGGATAGTCAGTAATGTATGTTGGTTGGATATAGTTTCCTTCACATTTCTCTCCAAAGATTTCGTCGATAAGTTTTCCTTTACCCATTGTTTCATCTACTGGAATACCCATGCCTAAAGCAGCTTGACGAATCTCATCTTCTGATTTACCAGTGATATCAAATCCTGTAAACTCTTTAATAGAGTCAGCCATCGTGATACGTTTGTAAGGAGCTTTAAAGTCGATTTCGTGTTCTCCGAAAGTAGCTTTAGTAGTTCCATTAACAGCGATAGCACAGAATTCTAATAAACGCTCTGTGAATTCCATCATCCAGTTATAGTCTTTATAAGCTACATAGATCTCCATAGCTGTAAACTCAGGATTGTGTGTTCTGTCCATTCCTTCGTTACGGAAGTTTTTAGAGAACTCATACACACCATCAAAACCACCAACGATTAAACGTTTTAAGTACAATTCATTAGCGATTCTCAAGTATAGAGGAATGTCTAATGCATTGTGGTGAGTGATGAATGGACGAGCAGAAGCTCCACCAGGGATAGACTGTAATACAGGAGTTTCTACTTCCATATAACCAGCTTCGTTGAAGAACTGACGCATAGCGTTGAATAACTTCGTACGTTTAATGAAGATATCTTTATTTATAGGGTTTACCACTAAATCAACATAACGCATTCTGTAACGCAATTCTGGATCTGTAAAAGCGTCAAATGTATTTCCTTCTGCATCCGTTTTTGGTAATGGAAGTGGTCGTAAAGATTTACTTAATAGTTGTAATCCTTGTACACGTACTGTTTTTTCTCCTACTTGTGTAGTGAATAACTCTCCTTCGATACCAACGAAGTCACCTAAGTCAATAAGTTTTTTGTAAATCTCATTGTAAAGAGTCTTGTCCTCTCCTGGGCATAACTCATCACGATTGATATATAACTGAATCTTTCCTTCGCTATCTTGAATAGTTGCAAAAGAAGCTTTTCCTTGAATTCTTGAAGACATTAATCTACCAGCCACGATAACCTTCTTACCTTCTTCAAAATCGTTCTTTATCTCCTTCGATGTATGGTCTACTGGAAATAGATTAGCAGGATAGGGATTCACACCAAGCTCTTGTAACTTGCTCAGCTTTTCTCTTCTGATGATTTCTTGTTCTGAAAGTTGCATAATAACTGTAAATTAATTTAAAAGGCAAATATAGTTAATCTTTGAAAATGCGACAATTAGTATTCGCTATAAAACGACTTAATTTGCAATACTTTGTAATAAAACGAGGTAGGTCTCATCATTTTAACTTCATTAACGAGGGAGTTGACTAAAAAATGCCGAAATTTGTATCAGACAAAATTATTTAGCCATGAGTTTAGGAAGAGTATTATTATCTATTTTTTTACCACCTTTAGCCGTTTTAGACAAGGGATGTGGATCTATTTTGATAGTGACACTGTTGACTATCGCAGGTTGGGTACCAGGGGTTATTGCGGCATTAGTCATACTAAATAATCCTAAATACAATAAATAACAAACAACACAATGAATAAACAAGTAAAGCTTATTGATTTAGGCGAGAAAGATTATAAAGATACTTGGGATTACCAAGAAGAGATATTCCAATCTATTTTAGATGTCAAAATTAGAAATAGAAGAGAAGAGCGTACAGATGATACAGATAACTATTTACTATTCGTAGAACATCCACATGTTTACACATTAGGAAAAAGTGGAGATGTGCACAATATGCTTTTAAACGATGAACAGTTAAAGGCAAAAGGTGCTACATTCTATAAGATTAATAGAGGAGGTGACATTACTTATCACGGACCTGGTCAGGTAGTAGGATATCCTATCTTAGACTTAGAGAACTTCTTTACAGATATACATAAGTATTTGCGTTTATTAGAAGAGACTATCATTTTAGTTTTAAAAGATTACGGAATAGAGTCTGGTAGAAGTGAAGGAGAGACAGGAGTATGGTTAGGAGTAGGAACACCTTTTGCACGTAAGATATGTGCGATGGGGGTAAGAGCCTCTCGTTGGGTGACGATGCACGGTTTTGCCTTAAACGTAAACTCGGACTTAGGTTACTTTGACAATATTATCCCATGTGGTATTCGTGGTAAAGGAGTTACTTCTCTGAATGTAGAACTAGGTGTAGAGCAGGTAGATGAAGATGAGGTAAGAGCTAAGATTATCCAATATTTTTCTGAATTATTCGAAGCAGAAGTCATTAAACAATAAGCAATATACGTCCCAAGAGCCTTCGCTGTTGGGATTTTTTTTATCTTTGTACAAACAACACAATTATATGAAAAATACGATTATAGCACCTTCAGTATTAGCAGCAGACTTTGCTAATCTTCAGAGAGATATTGAAATGGTGAACAACAGTCAGGCAGATTGGTTCCATATTGACATTATGGATGGAGTATTTGTGCCAAATATTTCTTTTGGAATGCCAGTATTAGCTGCTATTAATAAGCATGCTAAGAAGACATTAGACGTTCACTTAATGATAGTAGACCCTGATCGTTATATTAAGACGTTTAAGGAGCTAGGAGCAGATATCTTGACTGTGCATTATGAAGCGTGTACACACCTACACCGTACAGTACAAGCTATTAAAGCTGAAGGTATGAAAGCTGGAGTAGCACTTAACCCTCATACACCTGTAAGTGTATTAGAAGACATCATTCAAGACTTAGATTTAGTACTTATCATGAGTGTTAACCCTGGTTTTGGAGGACAGAGCTTTATTGAGAACACATATGAAAAAGTGCGTAAACTAAAAGCAATGATAGAAGCTAAAGGAGCGAATGTAATGATAGAGATAGATGGAGGGGTAAATAATAAAAATGCAAAAGCTTTAGTAGATGCTGGAGTAGACGCTTTAGTAGCAGGTAACTTTGTGTTCAGTGCTGCTGATCCTATCGCAACTATTGCAGACTTAAAAGAAATTACTTCTAAGTAAGAAGTTTAAAATAATGATATAAAAAAGGCTTGGTGTATTCAGTACACTAAGCCTTTTTTTGTTCTTACTGGTAAGGTAAAAAATAAGAGGCTGTCTAAAAAGACAACCTCTTATATAATATTGAAATAAGATAAGGTATTACATCATACCTGGCATACCACCACCCATAGGCATAGCAGCAGCGCTGTCATCTTTAATGTCTACTAATGCACACTCAGTGATTAAGATCATACCAGCTACAGAAGCAGCATTTTCTAAAGCTACTCTAGTTACTTTCTTAGGATCGATTACACCAGCGTTAAGCATATCTACATACTCGTTTGTTTTAGCATTGTATCCGAAGTTTTCTTTTCCTTCTAATACTTTAGAAACAACTACAGAACCTTCTAATCCAGCATTCTCAACAATAGTTCTCAATGGAGCTTCTACTGCTTTAGCGATGATAGCGATACCTGTTTCTTCGTCAGCATTCTCAGCTTTAATGTCAACTAAAGTATTTTTAGCTCTTAATAAAGCTACACCACCACCAGCTACGATACCTTCTTCTACAGCAGCTCTAGTAGCGTGAAGAGCGTCATCTACGCGATCTTTCTTCTCTTTCATCTCTACTTCAGATGGAGCACCTACGTATAATACAGCTACACCACCAGCTAACTTAGCTAAGCGCTCTTGTAACTTCTCTCTGTCATAGTCAGAAGTAGTAGTTTCCATTTGAGCTTTGATTTGGTTGATTCTGTTTTTGATCATTTCAGCCTCACCATCACCACTAACGATAGTCGTATTATCTTTATCGATGCTAACTCTCTTACAAGTACCTAGCATTTCTAAAGTAGTATTCTCTAATGTATACCCTTGCTCTTCAGAGATAACCACACCACCTGTTAAGATAGCGATATCTTCTAACATAGCTTTTCTTCTATCTCCGAATCCAGGAGCTTTAACAGCAGCGATTTTTAACGCTCCTCTTAATTTGTTTACTACTAATGTAGATAACGCCTCTCCATCCACATCTTCAGCGATGATTAATAGAGGTTTTCCTGATTGAGCGATTGGCTCTAATACTGGTAAAAGTTCTTTAAGAGAAGATACTTTCTTGTCGTATAATAAGATATATGGAGTATCTAATTCTACTTCCATTTTCTCAGAGTTTGTAACGAAGTATGGAGATAAGTACCCTCTGTCAAACTGCATTCCTTCTACTACATCTACATAAGTCTCAGTTCCTTTAGCTTCTTCTACAGTGATAACACCTTCTTTACCTACTTTTTCGAATGCTTGAGCGATTAACTCACCGATGAAGTCATCGTTATTAGCAGAGATAGATGCTACTTGTTTGATTTTATCCATAGAACCACCTACTTCTTGAGATTGTTTTCTCAAGTCTTCTACGATGATTTCTACAGCTTTATCTATACCACGTTTTAAGTCCATTGGGTTTGCACCAGCAGCTACGTTCTTAAGTCCTTCTTTTACGATAGCTTGAGCTAATACAGTAGCAGTAGTCGTACCGTCACCAGCTAAGTCATTCGTTTTAGAAGCAACCTCTTTCACCATCTGAGCACCCATGTTCTCTAATGTGTTCTCTAACTCAACTTCTTTAGCTACAGAAACACCATCTTTAGTTACTGTAGGCGCACCAAATGATTTACCGATGATTACGTTTCTTCCTTTTGGTCCTAATGTTACTTTTACTGCGTTTGCTAAAGCGTCTACTCCGCGTTTTAAACCTTCGCGAGCTTCGATGTCGAATTTAATATCTTTTGCCATTTTATTCTTTTGGATTTAGTTGTTAATGATTCAATTTTAAACGATTGCTAAAATGTCGTCCTCTCTCATGATTAGATAGTCTGTACCTTCTAATTTTAGTTCAGTACCAGCGTATTTACCGTATAGTACAGTATCTCCTACTTTTACTGTCATTTCATGATCTTTAGTACCATTTCCTACAGCTACTACAGTACCTCTTTGTGGTTTTTCTTTTGCTGT
Organism: Myroides sp.; assembly: GCF_032073645.1. Taxonomy (NCBI): domain Bacteria; kingdom Pseudomonadati; phylum Bacteroidota; class Flavobacteriia; order Flavobacteriales; family Flavobacteriaceae; genus Myroides; species Myroides sp. The sequence continues at coordinate 217,257 of NZ_DAMANB010000003.1, read as the reverse complement.
ATCAGGGATGAATAATCCTGAAGCAGTTTTAGTTTCAGCTGGTAATGGTTCGATAAGAACTCTGTCTGCAAGTGGTTTAATATTTACTGCCATAGTTTTATAGTTTATGAAATTGAATTATTATTTTTAATTATTATAGATAATGAAAAGGCATAAAGTGTGCCAAAGCTAAAAAGTGACAATATAGGCAAAAAAAAATGCCAGCTTGACAGCCGGCATTTCGTGTATTGTTTAAAGCTAAAATTATTCAGCTTGATTTTGAGTCTCTTGAGTTGGAGTAGTCTCTTCTGTTGTCACAGGAGCTTCTTGCGTAGCAGGCGCTTCTGGTGTCAGATTTTGAGTAGGTACTACTGCGTTAGGATCTAATAATTTAGAATCTCCAGCAGCTCCACCACTGAAACTAGTAGATGATAACAGGATTAAGATGATTAATGCTGCACCTAATGTCCAAGTACTTTTATCTAAGAAATCATTTGTATTTTTAACTCCTCCAGCTACAGTAGATCCACCGAAAGAAGAATCTAATCCTCCACCTTTAGGATTCTGTACCATAATTACTACGATTAGTAAAAAACATACAATTGCGATTAAGATTAAAAATATTGTAAATGTGTTCATGGTGTTAACTATTATGTTGTTGTAACGCTTTTATATCTAATATTTGGTTTGCAAAGAAACTACTTTTTTCTGGATATTTCAAAATTAATATTTCATAAGCTTGTATTGCTTTCTGATATTTCTTTTGTTCTAAGTATATTTTTGCCAACGTTTCTGTCATTAAACTACTGTTCTCTTGTACTGAAGTGTCAATGTTTGCAGGGGTTACGGTAGGTTTCTTAGTAGGAACTATCTTAGGGTTAGTTTCTATAAATTTATCTATTAATTCTATTTTTTTTTGTTTTTCGATATCTGATTTTTGTTCTAAATCTGTTAAAATAGAATCATTTTCTCTGTCTATCGGTTTTATTTTAGATAATTGTAACCACTCTTGGAAAGACAATTTCTCGTTTTCTGAGAAGTTTAATGGTTTTCCTATTTCTAATTTCTCTTCTAGCTTTTCTATTTCTTGCTGTACAGTTTCTTTTTCTTCTAGCGTAGTGACGATGGGAACCTCTGCGATGACCTCTTCAGACTCTATAACGACTTCTGTAGGTGTTTCTTCTACAGGATCTTGTATTTCTTCCTTATCGTCTGTCTCGTGGAAGGTGATAGACTGTAGTAAGCTCTTAATAGCCGTAGAGGTTAGCTTAGGTTCTGGAGCCTCTTGTTGAGGTTCTTCTTCTGTTGGTATTTTAGACTCCTCAGCAGCTGTAGGCTCTGTCATGTCTATCACGATAGGAGTATACGTAGCGAACTCTGGAGAAACGATGAAATCAAAAAGAATATCTCTGTCTAGCGTATGTGCAGCAGTCTTCTTTAACTCTAAGTTATATTCTGTACTTTCTTGTACATATAAGCTCTTCAAATAAAGACTTCTCACAGACTGGAAGTACGGATACTTCTCTATGAGTTGCTTTAGCTGAGGACTGTCACTCTCTTGGATTTGCTGAGGTTGACGAAGCAATATGTCTAATTCGTTTAGAGTCAAGATATTTATTTTTATATAATTACCACTTAGCTAATGATTCATTGAACACATCCTGTGTGATACGCTCATAGATAGTCTCGATAGCTGTGTTAAGACTAGCCCCTGCTAACTGTACGTTCGCATCATAGTCATAATAGAATGAGAATCTCTTTTCGAAGTCGTCATCAGGTTTTTTCTTGTTGAAGAAACGCACATTCACAGACACATATAGTCTGTTCTGAGCCGCTCTCTGATCAGCTGTAGCAGTCATCGGACTGATACGGTATTCTACGATTTCTCCCTCATAGACTAAGTCAGCATCAGCATTAGTAAGACTTAAACTAGTTTGGTTTTGGATAAGATCTTGTAAGGACATTGTGAAGGTACGCTCTATACCAGGCTCTACTAAAGGAGCATTGTTCTGGAATGAGTTGACCTGAAATGAACTAGCATCTATCTTACCTGTTCCCGTAAAGTTATAATATTTACAGCTAGTAAAAAATAAAGATATAAATATTAGAGCAAATAATTGTTTGATTCTCATGTCTATAAGTCGTATTGTTTTATTTTTCTATACAATGTTCTCTCTGAGATGTTTAATTCTTTAGCAGCAGCCTTTCTCTTGCCGTTATGTCTCTCTAGTGCTAGTTTGATCAGCTTTATCTCCTGATTTGCTAAGTTTAGAGGTTCATCATCTACTGTCTCTGCTTCTAGATAGTTAGAAGTATCTTCGTCATCATCTACTGTCTCGTGAAAACCTAGATTAGCACTAGGAGATACCGGAGTATCCATAGCGATGATGTCTAGATTAGTACTCGGTGGAGCCATCAGTTCTGGTAGCTCAGTCTTCTTCGTACCATAGATCTTTTGGATAAGAGATTTGTTGGTTTCGGATACTGTCCCTTTATCGTGTTGTAGTAGCTCTAGTGTCAGCTTCTTTAGATCAGTTAAGTCACTCTTCATGTCGAATAGGACTTTGTACAGTATTTCTCGTTCATTGCTGAAGTCAGACTCTGCCTTTGGCCCATTCACGATAGAAGGTAACTGTCTGTCATGGTTGGGTAAATACCCTTGAAGTACAGGTAGAGAAATATCTCTATTGGTCTCTAATACCGATATCTGTTCTGCCACGTTTCTTAACTGACGGATATTACCATTCCAGCTATAGCGCATAAGGTATGCAGCTGCAGCAGGCTCTAGCTTTATCGGAGGCATCTTATACTTATGTGAGAAGTCAGAAGCAAACTTTCTGAACAGTAGGTGGATATCTTCGCCTCGCTCGCGTAGAGGAGGTAAGGTGATCTCTACCGTACTCAGTCTGTAGTATAGGTCTTCTCTAAACTTGCCCTTATTGATAGCATCCATCATATTGACATTAGTCGCAGCGATGATGCGTATATCTGTTTTTTGGACTTTAGAAGAACCTACTTTTATAAACTCTCCATTCTCTAACACACGCAATAGTCTTACCTGAGTAGTCAGAGGTAGTTCTCCCACTTCATCTAAGAAGATTGTACCGCCATCTGCCTCTTCGAAGTAACCTTCACGAGTGCTTATAGCACCCGTAAAAGCCCCTTTTTCGTGTCCGAATAACTCACTGTCTATCGTCCCTTCTGGGATAGCACCACAGTTCACCGCGATGAACTTACCGTGCTTTCGATGAGACATAGAATGTATAATCTTAGGAATACTTTCTTTACCCACACCACTCTCTCCAGTGACTAAGACTGAGATATCAGTAGGAGCTACTTGTATAGCTTTTTCCAATGCACGGTTTAGTTTGACATCGTTACCGATAATTTCGAAGCGTTGTTTTATGACTTGAAGGTTTTCCATTCTTATATTTTAAATATTGCTATTTACTATCCTTGCATAGGAGAGTATCCTACCGCTTTACCGATTAATGTAGCAGAAGTACAGTCAGCGATCTCTACCATCACGAAGTCTCCTACGTTATAGTGCTCCTTAGGGAATACTACTGTAGTGTTCTGAGAGTTACGCCCAGACCATTCGTCTTCATTACGCTTAGATGTTTTCTCGATAAGTACTTCTACCGTTTGACCCACGAAGCGTTTTGTACGCTCAAGGCTGATTTTGTTTTGTACAGCGATGATCTCTGTAAGACGACGTTTTTTAACCTCTTCTGGCACATCATCCTCTAACTTACGAGCAGCTAATGTACCTGGTCTCTCAGAGTAGGCGAACATAAACCCGAAGTCATATCTCACGTGCTCCATTAGTGATAATGTATCTTGGTGATCCTCTTCAGTCTCTGTAGGGAATCCAGTGATCATATCTTGTGATAACGAGATATCTGGTATCAATGCATAGATCTTATCTACTAGTTCGATGTATTCTTCTCTAGTATGCTGACGGTTCATCTCCTGTAAGATACGTGTACTTCCAGACTGTACTGGTAAGTGGATATACTTACAGATGTTCTCATGTCTAGCGATAGACTCTATCACCTCGATATGCATATCTTGAGGGTTAGAAGTAGAGAAACGGAAACGCATCTTAGGGAATGTAGTAGCACACTGATCTAATAACTGAGCGAAATCTACAGCTGTCGCTTTCTGCATATCGCTAGCTTTATCGAAGTCTTTTTTAAGACCTCCACCATACCATAGGTAGCTATCTACGTTCTGACCTAGTAACGTGATTTCTTTAAAACCTCTCTCTTGTAAGTCTGTGATTTCTTCTATAATACTCTGTGGGTCACGGCTACGCTCACGACCTCTAGTGAATGGTACCACACAGAATGTACACATATTATCACATCCTCTAGTGATAGATACGAATGCTGTCACCCCATTACTCTGTAGACGCACTGGAGAGATATCACCATAAGTCTCATCTTTAGATAAGATCACGTTGATCGCATCTCTACCTTCTTCTACGTCTTTAAGTAAGTTAGGAAGATCTTTATAAGCATCAGGACCTACTACCATGTCCACGATTTTTTCTTCTTCTAAGAACTTTGCTTTAAGACGCTCAGCCATACATCCTAGAACACCTACTTTCATACCAGGGTTCTTTCTTTTTACTTGGTTGTATTGGTCTAAACGTTTTCGAACAGTTTGTTCTGCTTTATCTCTGATCGAACAAGTGTTTACTAACACTAAGTCCGCTTCTTCTAAGTTGTCTGTTGTATTATACCCTTCGTTAGATAGGATAGATGCTACAATCTCACTGTCAGAGAAATTCATTTGACAACCGTAGCTTTCGATAAATAGCTTCTTGTTGTTGTCTTGTTTTTGTTCTAAATGTAAGCTTGTACCTTGTTTATTTTCGTCAATTACCTTTTCCATAAGATACTTTAAGGATGTTTTACTTTAAGGGACAAAGATACTTTTTTTTGTCTAACTGACAAGATGACAGTGTTAGTTTTAAGGTTTTTTTGTACCCCATTTTATTTAACGCTATAGAATACCTTTTTTGCTCATAATCTTTGAGTTGTAATTCTAAGTTGTTGAGTTGATTATTACAGAATGGATACTAATGAACTGATTTGGCGTTTATGGCTCTATAATCCCTTTTTGACCTCGTATGCACTTTTGTTTTGGTTTTATTTTATTGATATTCAGTATTTAGTGTTGTTTTGGTTTATTTTCGTTCGGAAGTTGTTCGGAGATAGTCAGTGCTTACTTGGGATGAGAGGTGTTTTCTAAAAGCGTACCCTATCTCTACCCGAACCATCTACTACCAAAATAAAATGGAATACAAGGAAATTTCTAATAATGATACGATGAATAGTGGGGCATATATATAAAACTATAAATATTAAACAAAACATATAAACCTCAGTTCAATTAAAAAGATTTTATGCACGATTCTAGAATAATGTTGTTTTTAAATGATATAAATATGTGTACTTCGCTTGCACTTCTTAGGGGATTCCTAGGAGTTTTCTAGGGCTTTCCTTGCCCAGAAGGCATCTTTGTCGAAGAAAGGTGCAAGAAACCCTCAAGCAATCCCCTAGTAGATCAGAACGAAAATATCTTTAGTTAACTAGTATATGCTGATGAGCTAAAAATAGTTTTTTACGTACACGCCTTTAAAAAACACTAAGTCGTTGTATTTATAATGTTTAAACTAATACTGTTTTTGCTTATTAAGTAATTATTTAAAACAATTGATTAATAGAACTCAGGTTATAAATAAAAAGTGATTTTAAAAAAATGCAATTTGTTTAGTTGTTAAACAGTAGATTCACTATTGACTTTTTTACTTCTAAAGGTTTAGAAAACTTTAAGCATTGTGCGAAATAAAAGGGGTATAAAAGCATTGAGAGAGGTAAAAATTAAAAAATTTAGAGAATTGTTATTAAATTGTGTAATTTCTTGATTTTGTTTGTAAAAAAAATCAATATATCGGTTTATTACTAGAATGTTGGTTTATTTTACGAATAACTAGGTAATTATTACAATTTTTATATGCTGGCATATTAGTTAAAAGAAGCATTAATAAGTAGTGGCACGGATATATTCAAAAAAATCATATATTTTTGCTTCACAAAATAATGAAGTATGGCAAAGAATTTAGTGATTGTTGAGTCACCTGCAAAGGCAAAAACCATTGAAAAATTTTTAGGACAGGATTATCAGGTAGAGTCTAGCTATGGACATATAGCGGATCTGCCTTCTAAAGAAATAGGAGTAGATGTAGAGAATAACTTTAAGCCTAAATATGAGGTATCGAGTGATAAGAAGGCGGTAGTTAAGAAGTTAAAGGATCTTGCGAAGAAAGCTGAAATGGTTTGGTTAGCATCCGATGAGGACCGCGAGGGAGAGGCTATTGCATGGCACTTAGCGGAAGAACTAAATTTAAAGAGTAATAACACAAAGCGTATTGTATTCCACGAGATTACAAAAAATGCTATTTTAAAAGCGATAGATAACCCACGTCAGATAGACTATAATCTAGTGAATGCACAACAGGCTCGTCGTGTACTAGATAGATTAGTGGGGTATGAACTGTCTCCTGTACTGTGGAAAAAGGTAAAAGGAGGATTATCTGCTGGACGTGTACAGTCTGTGGCTGTACGTCTTATCGTAGAGAGAGAAAGAGAGATTAATGACTTTAAGGTAGAGTCATCTTACCATATATCAGCAGAGTTTAAGACTGCTGAAGGAAAAACATTAAAAGCTAAACTGCCTAAGAACTTTGCGACTGAGAAAGAAGCAAGAGACTTTTTAGCAGTTAATATTGGAGCAGCGTACAGAGTAGCAGATTTAGAGACTAAACCTGCTAAGAAATCACCTGCAGCTCCATTTACCACTTCTACACTACAACAGGAAGCGGCTAGAAAGCTTCACTACTCAGTAGGTCAGACGATGATGTTAGCGCAGCGTTTATACGAGAGCGGACTGATCACGTATATGAGAACGGATAGTGTGAACTTATCTAAAGAGGCAATGAGTGCAGCAGCAGCTGAAATCACGAAGTCTTACGGAGCAGAATATTCTAAACCACGTACTTATACGACTAAGAGCAAAGGAGCTCAAGAGGCGCACGAGGCTATCCGTCCGACGAATATGGCTCTGCACAGTGCTCCTGTAGATAGAGATCAGGCTCGTCTATATGATCTGATTTGGAAGCGTACTTTGGCATCTCAGATGAGTGATGCTCAGTTAGAGAGAACGAATGTGCGTATAGAAGCAAATAAGTTTAAAGAGTTATTTGTGGCTACGGGTGAGGTATTGCTTTTTGAAGGATTCTTAAAAGTGTACTTAGAAGGGCATGATGATGAGGATGAAGAAGTAGAAGGAATCTTACCAGCATTGAGAATTGGAGAAGGATTAGAACAAAATGCGTTAGTAGCTACTCAACGTTTTACTAAGCCTGCTGCTAGATATACAGAAGCGTCATTAGTGAAGAAGTTAGAGGAGCTAGGTATCGGTCGTCCGTCTACTTATGCACCTACTATTTCTACTATTATCGCTAGAACGTATGTCGAAAAAGGAGAGACTGAAGGTAAAGAGCGCAACTATAAGATGATGATGCTTAGAGGTGCTGAGGTGAAAGAGAAGGTGCTGACAGAGAAAACGGGATCTGATAAAGGGAAGTTAGTACCTACAGATATCGGTATGATCGTGAATGACTTCTTAGTGAAGAACTTTAAGACGATCTTAGATTATAACTTCACTGCTAAGGTAGAAGAGGACTTCGATGAGATCGCGGCTGGTAATGAGGATTGGGCTAAGATGATGAGAGAGTTCTACGATCACTTCCACCCAACAGTGAAAGATGTAGAAGAGAACGCAGAGCGCGAGTCTGGAGAGCGTATATTAGGTATCGACCCTAAGAGTGGACGTACAGTATTAGTGCGTTTAGCTAAGTTTGGTCCTGTGGCGCAGATCGGTAATCCTGAGGATGAAGAGAAGCAATATGCTAGCCTTACTGCTGAGCAGAATATCGGTACGATTACATTAGAAGAAGCACTAGCATTATTCCTATTGCCAAAGGTATTAGGAGAATATAAAGGAGAAGAAGTAGAGGTAAACAATGGTAGATTTGGTCCTTATGTGAGAGTAGGTAAGTCATTTATCTCTCTGCCTAAAGGAGAAGAACCTGCTGATGTGACGCTAGATAGAGCATTAGAATTAATCAAAGAGAAAGAGCAAGCAGATGCTCCTATCGCTACATACCAAGGGCTGCCTGTGCAGAAAGGTGTGGGACGCTTCGGACCATACTTAAAGTGGAATGGTATTTTTATCAACGTGAATAAGAAGTATAACTTCGACAATCTATCTCAAGCGGATATCAACGAGCTAATCGAAGATAAGATTCAGAAAGAGAAGGATAAGGTAATTCACGATTGGGCAGAAGAAGGTATCCGAGTAGAGAAAGCAAGATGGGGTCGTTCTGTAATCTTAAAAGGAAAAACGAAGATAGAGCTAGGTAAGGATGTGGATGCTGCAGCGTTATCTCTAGATGAGGTAAAGGCAATGATCGAAGCAAAAGCGCCTGCTAAAAAGACAGCTGCTAAGAAAACGACAGCTAAAAAAGCAACTACTACTGCTAAGAAAACAGCAACTAAGAAGACGACTAAAAAATAAGAAAGAATGATCTACGAACTGCTAAGACCGATAAATAACGAATTAATCACTTATATAGATGGTTTACAGAGTCAGTGTATAGGGAAGAAAGTAACGTTCTTCTCTGGTGGTTCTTTTGAGAATGAAGGTCGATATAATATTGCTATTATAGGTATTAGCGATAATCGAGGTAATGGTGAAGGAGTGAGTATAGTAGATATCACTAAAATAAGAAAGGCTTGGTATTCGTTATATCCTGGTAACTGGGGTGTGAATATTATAGACTTAGGAGATGTAGTAGCGGGTGAGAGATTAGAGGATACATACTATTTAGTAAAGACTCTAGTAGCTGATCTAGTGAGACAAGGGGTAATCCCTGTGTTCGTAGGAGGATCTCAGGATATGACTTATGCGATGTATAGAGCATATGATGCGCTAGAGCAGTCTGTGAATCTAGTGTCTATAGATGCTAAGTTAGACCTTTCTAAGACAGAAGGTGATGTGGCAAATAGTTATCTGACGCGTATTATACTAGAAGAGCCTACGAATCTGTTTAATTTTTCTAATATCGGGTATCAGACTTACTTCAATGCACAAGAAGAAATAGACTTAATCGCTAGTTTATATTTTGAGGCGTATAGAGTAGGAGAAATATCTGGTAATATAAAATTAGCTGAGCCAGTACTTAGAGATGCTGATATCGTAAGTATCGATATGACTTCTGTTAAGTCTGCAGATTCTGGTAATTTTGAGTTCTTTAATCCGAATGGATTTGATGGAAGAGAGATATGTGCCTTAGCTAGATACAGTGGGTTAAGTGATAGAGTTTCATCTTTTGGAATATTTAATTATAATAATAATAAAAATGAAACGTTATTAATAGCACAAATCCTTTGGTATTTTGTGGAAGGTGTTAATTATAGATCGAATGAATACCCTTTTGTCAGTAAGGCTAGTTATATGAAGTATATCGTGCCGATAGAGGGATATGACGACTTGATATTCTATAAGAGTGATATCTCCGAACGCTGGTGGATAGAGGCTTCTATAGAAACGATGGATGCCGAAAGAAAAGTGTTGTTGCCTTGTAGTTATGAGGATTATGAGCTGGCTATAAGCCAAGTTATACCTGAAAGATGGTGGCGAACAATAAAAAAAAGTGTAGTATAAAAATTAATTTAACAAAAATAAATAATTAAGTTAAATTAATTTTTAGCTTTGTTTTGTGAAATAAAAAGAAAAAAAATTACTTGTAAGTATTTTATAGTAGTACATAAAAACCTAAAATTATATGAAGAAGATCATTACGTTAGGAGCAGTTTTAGCTTTGATGACCAGTTGTGGAACTGGAGATCGAGGTGAATTGATGCATGGTGAGGCTGGAAAAAGATGGAGCAGTGAGAAACCACAAGGGATGTCACTTATTCCAGGAGGTACTTTTACCATGGGTCAAGCCAATGAGGATTTCTTAGGAGCCCAAGATGCGCCAACAAAAACAGTTACTATCGGTTCATTTTATATGGATGAAACTGAAATTTCGAATAACCAATACCGCAAATTCGTAGAATGGGTAAAGGATTCGGTTGTTCGAACTAAATTAGCTATTGCAGCTGATGAAATGGGTGTGGCTAAAGAATCAGGTGGTATCGGTGCGTATGCATTCGTAGATGCTGAAGAGGATTTAGAAAGAATGACTCCATACCAACGATATATGTATGAGAACTATTACAGCCTTCAGGTGAGTGATGATATCTACTCTGGACGTCGTTTAAATAAAAAAGTTCCTTTAGTGAAAGATACTAGAAAGTATCCAGACGCTAACTATGTGGAAGTAATGGATTCATTATATATCCCAGCTAGTGAGACGTATAATGGTATGACTACTTTCGATAACTCTAAGTTGAAGTTTAAATATTCTTATGTAGATGTAGATGCAGCTACTAGAGATAGATCAACAGAAAATAGAGGGAAGAGAAATAGACACTTAAAAACGGAGACGCTATTAATCTATCCTGATACAACACGTTGGATTAAAGAATTCCAATATTCTTATAACGAACCAATGCACAATGATTACTTCTGGCACGAAGCTTTTGGTGATTATCCTGTAGTAGGGGTAAACTGGCACCAAGCTAAAGCATTCGCTGCATGGAGATCAATGTATAAAAACATTTATCTGAAAGATAATAAGATGACTCTTGAGATCAATGAATTCCGTTTGCCAATGGAAAGTGAGTGGGAGTACGCTGCTAGAGGTGGTCTAGAAGGAGCTATGTATCCTTGGGGTGGACCTTATGCAACGGATGAGAAAGGATGCTTTATGGCAAACTTTAAACCAACTCGTTTTGATTATGCAGCAGATGGAGCTCTTTATACAGCTAATGTTCGTTCTTACCCTCCTAATGGATATAACTTATACAATATGGCAGGTAACGTAGCAGAGTGGACTAGCTCTACTTATGATGCTTCTAGTTACGATCACATGTCAGCTTTAAAGCCTAGAAATAGACCTAGCGAAAGCCCACTAAAAGTAGTAAGAGGTGGTTCTTGGAGAGACCCAGCATATTTCTTACAAGTTGCTACTCGTGATTCTGAGTACGCAGATTCAGCAAGAAGTTACATTGGATTTAGAACAGTACAATCTGTGTCAGGTTCTTTATCACGTGTTAACCAAGCAAAAATGGCTCGTTAATAATCAAACAAAAAAATAAAAGAAGAAAAAGGCTATGGCAATATCTAAAAAAGTGATGAACTTCTGTTATGGAATGGGAGCTTCAGTAGTAATCATCGGTGCATTATTTAAAATTACGCACATGGAATTTGGACCTTTTAATGGTAACAATATGTTAACTGCAGGTCTATTAGTAGAGGCGTTTATTTTTGCAATCTCTGCATTCGAGCCAGTTGATGAGGAATTAGATTGGGCAAAGGTATATCCAGAATTAAAAGATGGGAAAGCTAGAGAAGTAAAAGTGGCTAAACAAGCTGTTGTAGAGCCTCAAGATACAGAAGGGATGCTTTCTAAAAAATTAGATCAGATGTTGAAGGATGCTAAAATTGATGGAGAGTTAATGAATAGCTTAGGAAATAGTATTCGTAACTTCGAGGCTGCTTCTAGAGAGATGGGGCCTTCTGTGAATTCTGTTGCTTCAACACAAAAATATGCGCAAGAAATGACATTAGCTGCTCAACAGTTAGAGTCTCTAAATAAAGCTTATAAAGTACAATTAGAAAGCGCAACAGCGAATGCTGAAATCAATAAGGCAGTAGCTGAAAACAATGCTCAGTTAAAAGAGCAAATGCAAGCATTAACAAACAATTTAGCGTCATTAAACAACGTTTATGGTGGAATGCTTTCTGCTATGGGTGGTGGAAGAAATGCTAATTAGTTTATAATTTTTAAAATATTATAAGGTAATGGCTAAACAAAAACTGACCCCAAGACAAAAGATGATTAACCTGATGTATCTGGTGTTTATCGCGATGATGGCACTTCAGGTATCTACAGAGGTTTTATCAGCTTTTGGTGTAGTGAACGAGAAGTTCGAGGCAGCTAATGAAGGTGCAAAAGCAAATAATGAAGGTTTGCTAGGGGCTTTAGAGAAGAAGGCTGAGGAGAACCCAGCTCAATTCGCTGACCCTGCAAAAAAAGCAAAGGAAGTAGAGAAAATTACGCAAGAATTCTATGACTTCGTGGGTAAATATAAAACTCTAATTACTAGCGAATTTGAAGGAGAACGTACAGAGAATGGTAAGTTACCTGCTGAGCGTATGAATAAATCTGATATTATCAATGACGCTTGGTTTACAGGTGATAATTATTCAGCAGAAGGACAGGCTTTTATCGATGGTATTAATAAGTACAAAAAAGCACTTCTTGATATCTTAGAAAAAGATGCTAAGTTCCAACCTATCGTATTAGATATAAATAGTAAATTTAATCTAAACGATGTTAAAGATAGCCAAGGAAAAGATAGAGCTTATTTAAATTATAACTTCTATGGTTTCCCAGCTATTGCTTCTTTGACTAAGTTATCAACAATGCAAAACGATGCAAAAATAGTTGAGGCAGAGATTTATAACAGCTTAATGGGTAATACACTTAGTAAAGCTGCATCTATGAAGAACTATCAAGCAATCGTAGTAGCTGATAAATCTACTCTTTTTGCTGGTGAAACTTATAAAGGTAAAGTTGTCTTAGGTCGTTATGACAAATCAACTGTTCCTACTAAAGTAGTTGTTAATGGTCAAAACATTGATTTATCTAAATCATTAGTTGATGGACAAGTTAACTTAGGGTTTACTGTTGGTAACGTAGGTGAGCACCAAATCGGAGGTAAGTTTACTTTCGTAGAGGATGGCCAGCCAGTAGAGATTGATATTAAAGGTAGTTATGTAGTAGTACCTAAACCGAACTCAGCTAATATATCTGCTGATAAGATGAACGTAGTATATCGTGGTGTTTCTAACCCTATGACTATTTCGTTTGCTGGTATCGCTAATGATAAAGTACAAGCTTCTGCTCCAGGACTTACAAGTCAAGGAGGTGGTAAATATACACTAAGACCACAATCAGGAAGAGAAGTAGTTATCAATGTAACAGGGACTTTACCTGATGGACAAAAAGTATCTGATAGAAAAGTTTTCCGTATTAAAGATATTCCTTCTCCAAGAGGAACAGTACGTGGGGAGTTCAATGCTAAGGGACCTAAGTCTAACTTAGAGATTGTGACTATCGGTGCTAAATTAGAAGACTTTGACTTTGATTTAAATCTTACAGTTACTAGTTTTGTATTGCAAATACCTGGACAACCTAGTATCGTTGTTCCTGGAAATAGAATGAATGAAAGAGCAAAAGCGGCTATTCGTAGAGCTCAGTTAGGTGACGTGGTAGTAATTTCGGATATTAAAGTGCGTTTAGAAGGTGCAGGAGACTATGCATTGAAAAAAACATCACCATGTACGTTTGAGATTATGTAATTTCACTTAAATTTATAAGAAGAAAATTTTGAAGAATATGAACTTGAAGAATTTTTCACTATATATAGTGTTTACGCTGTTTTCAATAGCATCATTCGCTCAGACGAATCTATTGAATGCAAAATCTGCTGCTGATATTGGTATTATGCCAATCTCGGAGATTCTAATCAAAGCAGAAGGACCAATACCTTACGGACACGTTCGTGAGAAAGATATCTTATTCGGTATTAAAGTATGGGAGAATATTTCATTAGCTGAGAAAGCGAATGAGATGTATCTATATCCTATTGATGAGTATTCATCTGAAGGAAGAAAACCTCTGTTCCAAGTTTTAATCGATGGTATTAAATCTGGAGAGATTACTGAAGTGTATGATAATAGTGATTTTAAAAATCAACGTACATTAAAAGATATTCAAGACTCTTTCGTGAGAGTTGATACTACAGATGCTGGTATCGAATATTACAATGCTGGAGAAGCTATTCCTGAGGAATATATTCAGAAAGTAGAGTTAAGACCTTCTGATGTTAAAGAGTATCACATCATGGGTATGTGGTATTTCGATAGAAATGAAGGACAGTTAAAATATAGATTATTAGGTATTGCTCCAGTAGTAGCAGACTTGTATACTAAAGGATCAGCTAACGAGAACTATGTAGAGTTATTCTGGATATTCTTTGCTGATGCTCGTAATACATTGTTCCAAAACTATGCATTCAATGCTAAGAACCCACTTAATCCTATCAACTTTGACCATTTGTTAAACTCGAGAAGATTCAGTGCTACTATTTATAAAGCAGATAACCAATACGGTAATCGTAAAATTGATGATTACATCAAGAGTAATGATTTAAAACGTTTATTTGAGGCAGAAAGAATTAAAGAATTGATTCGAAACCTTGAAGATGATATGTGGAATTACTAATTTTGTAGTTTCTAATTTATTAAGCTCTTATCTATTAGAATAGATAAGAGCTTTTTTAATGGCTTTAAGTATGGTAGATTATATTGTAGTAGGTACGGGTTTGGCAGGAATCTGTTTTACAGAAAAACTAGCTAGTGAAGGAAAGACCTTTGTGGTGATAGACAATGAGAAGCGCTCATCTTCACTAATGGCCGGTGGTATGTATAACCCTGTTGTATTAAAGCGTTTCACGGATGTGTGGAAAGTAGGAGAACAATTAGATATTGCTTTGCCTTTTTATGCAGCATTAGAAAGAAAGTTAGGAGAGAAGTTTATCTTTGAAATGCCTTTGTACAGAAGATTGTTATCTGTTGAGGAGCAGAATAATTGGTTCCATGCAGCTGATAAACCTAATTTAGAAAAGTATTTATCGCCTAAGTTAGTTCGTAATGAAATTAATGGAGTGAAGTCTCCTTTTGGTTTTGGTGAAGTGAATTATACAGGTTATGTCGAAACTAAAACCTTGATTAAGGCTTATAGAGCTTATTTGAACGAAATCAAGAGTTATAGACAAGAGGATTTTGATTACGATTGTTTAAGTTATACAGAGGATGAAGTTAGCTATAAGGATATAGTGGCTAAGCATATTGTTTTTGCAGAAGGTTTTGGGATGTTACAGAATCCATTCTTTAAAGATTTGCCTTTAGATGGTACTAAAGGTGAGGTGCTTTTGGTGAAGATTCCAAATCTTAATATAGATATTATATTGAAGGCAAATGTATTTTTAATCCCAGTAGGTAATGATCTATATAAAGTAGGTGCTACTTATGATTGGGAAGATAAAACAGATACGACTACAGAAGAAGGGTTAAGAGAGTTATTAGAAGGATTGAGAGATGTTGTTGACTTAGACTTTGAAGTAGTAGCTCATAATGCTGGTGTGCGTCCTACTGTAAAAGATCGTCGTCCATTGTTAGGAAGAAGTAGAGAGTCTGCGAGAATCCATGTGTTGAATGGATTGGGAACTAGAGGGGTGTTATTAGGCCCTTTCTTAGCAGAGAAATTATATAATAATATAGAAAAGGCTATGGAGCTAGAGGAGAATATCTCTATTCATAGATATAAGAAGTTTAAATTTTAGTACAATCTAAGTATGTTAAATATACACAATCTATCAGTTTCTTTTTCTGGTGAGTATTTATTTGAGAATGTGACATTCCGCATCGGTGCAGGTGACCGTGTGGGGTTAGTTGGGAAGAATGGAGCTGGTAAGTCCACTATGTTGAAATTATTATCAGGAGATTTAGAGCCTGATACTGGAAGTATGGCTGTTGAAAAAGACCTCCGTATCGGATTCTTAAGACAGGATATTGATTTTATACCTGGTAGGACTGTACTAGACGAAGCTTATCAAGCTTTCGTAGAAATCAAGAAGGTAGAAGCAGATCTTGAAAAGGTTAATATTGAATTAAATGAACGTACAGACTATGAGTCTGAAAGTTATAGTGAGTTAATCGAAAAGTTAAGTGATTTGACGCACCGCTTTGAGATTATCGGAGGATATAATTATGTTGGTAACACAGAACGTATCTTATTAGGACTTGGTTTTAAACGTGAGGATTTTAATAATCAGACAGATACTTTCTCTGGAGGATGGCGTATGCGTATCGAGCTAGCGAAATTGTTATTACAAGATAACGATTTGTTACTTCTGGATGAGCCAACGAACCACTTGGATATCGAGAGTATCATTTGGTTAGAACAATTCTTAAAGTCGTATGCTGGTGCAGTAGTGATTATTTCGCACGATAAGATGTTCTTAGACAACGTAACGAATCGTACGATAGAAATATCACTAGGGAAGATATATGACTTTAATAAGCCTTATTCACAGTATTTAGTATTGCGTGAAGAGCTTCGTGAGATGCAGTTAGCTTCTCAAAAGAATCAGGCGAAGAAGATTGAGGAGACAGAGAAACTTATCGAGAAGTTTAGATATAAAGCGACGAAGGCTTCTATGGCACAATCTCTTATCAAGAAATTGGATAAAGTAGAGCGTATCGAAGTAGATGAGGATGATAATGCGGTGATGAATATCTCTTTCCCTGTGAGTATAGATCCAGGTAAAG
Source organism: Myroides sp. (assembly GCF_032073645.1). Classification (NCBI taxonomy): domain Bacteria; kingdom Pseudomonadati; phylum Bacteroidota; class Flavobacteriia; order Flavobacteriales; family Flavobacteriaceae; genus Myroides; species Myroides sp. The sequence continues at coordinate 200,637 of NZ_DAMANB010000003.1, read as the reverse complement.
TAGTTTTGGAAATTGATAAAGTAACGAAGCGTTATGGTGATAAAGTGATCTTTAAAGATATTGATCTTTTAATTGAACGTGGTACTAAGGTAGCCTTTGTAGGACAGAATGGTCAAGGTAAATCTACGTTGATCAAAGCTATAATGGAGGAGTTTGAATACGAGGGTACTATTAAGCTAGGACACAATGTTCAATTAGGATACTTCGCTCAGAATCAGGCAGACTACTTAGATGGTGAGAAAACGGTATTAGACACAATGTTAGACGCGGCTACTGATAGTAATCGTGTGAAAGTACGTGATATGCTAGGGTCTTTCTTATTTAGAGGGGACGATGTTGAGAAGAAGGTGAAAGTACTGTCAGGAGGAGAGCGTAACAGACTTGCGTTGTGTAAAATGTTACTTCTTCCTATCAACGTATTGCTGATGGATGAGCCGACGAACCACTTGGATATTAAGTCTAAAAACGTATTGAAGAAAGCTCTAGAGAACTTTAAGGGAACTTTACTGTTAGTATCTCACGACCGTGACTTTTTACAAGGGTTAACGCAGTTGGTTTATGAGTTTAAGGATCAGAAGATAAAACAATACTTAGGTGATATCAATTACTTCTTAGAAGAGCGCAATGCACAGAATATGCGTGAAATCGAGAAAGTAACTGTTGCTCCAGTAGCTAAAGCAGTAGTGGTGGAGGAGAAAAAAGCACCTGCTTTATCTTATGAAGAACAAAAGAAGCAAAAGACACTTCAAAATAGATTGAGCAAGATTGAGAATGAAATAGCTGAACTTGAAAAAAAGGTAGCTAAGGATGATGAACGTCTAGCTGTGGACTATGAAAAACTAATGGCTGACTCTAATTTCTTTAGTGACTATGAGAAGAAAAAGAATAAGATTGATGATTTGATGATTGAGTGGGAAGAAATCCACGAACAATTACAATAGATAATAAAAAAGGGATTACATTAAGTAATCCCTTTTTTTATAAAATAGGCGTAATAAAGTTATATTATTTCAAGAAAAAACCACTTCAAGTGATTGAAGTGGCTTTTACTTAGTAGCGGGAACAGGACTCGAACCTGTGACCTTCGGGTTATGAGCCCGACGAGCTGCCTACTGCTCTATCCCGCGCTATTGTGGTACAAATGTACAACCAATATTCGGGTTGACAAAATCAGACAATTGAGTAAAACAGTGTTTATTGGCTTTAATGTTAAATGTTTTTCACTGCTAGGAGTCTTTTTTACTTAATTATTATTGATAATATATTTTATAGAAGTAATATTACTAGAAGGTTATATTCTTTTTAAGAAAGTTGTTTGATAGGTGTGTAAGTGTTAATTAAAAAAGAGGTGATTCATTTATTTTGTGAATATTTTAGTATTTTTGACTGTGTTAGTCAGGGTAATAATAGTACTTATTCTGTTTCTGAGACTTATTATGAATTAATACTTCCCTATTATATGAAGAATATTGAGAAAACATTTCAAATTATTAGTTACCTACAGTACCCTTTTCTATTAATAGCTTTATTCTATAGCTTTAAACCGATCTATGATAGAATAGCTTTCGGTAATATGGATACTTATTTATCGTGTATGAATAATGCATTGATGTTTATAGGAATTGGGGTCAGCTTTTCGGCATTGCAGGATTCGACCAAGACGCAGAATAATTTCTCTAAACGTATATGGCAGGACAAGAAGAAAGGTGTAATAGCCTTATATATTATAACGCTAATGGCTGTACTTTCTTTTATTGGAGGTGGAGTAGGATACTATTTTGCTGTTTCTAGTGTTTTAGAAGAGATAGCAGTTGGTTTACTTGTACTAGGTATTGGTTTGCTTGGATTGCTAAGTGTTGCCATAAATATGTATAAGTACCAACAGAGTATCATCAAATAAAAAAGCCACTTCGTTAGAAATGGCTTTTACTTAGTAGCGGGAACAGGACTCGAACCTGTGACCTTCGGGTTATGAGCCCGACGAGCTGCCTACTGCTCTATCCCGCGTTATTGTGGTGCAAATATAGAACGAATATTTGGGACTCACAAATGAGTCCCTAAAATAATTCGCTCTTTTTTACTTTTATTTTGATTGTAAGCCTTGTGTATACTCAGAATGAGCTGATTCTAAAGCCTCAATGTCATTGTTAAATAGGTGTTTAAGGAGATGATTTAGTTTTTCTTCTGGCCAATCATAAATTTTTAAATCCAATAACTTTTTTATTATTTCTTCTGAGAAACGCTGTTTTATTGGTTTTGCAGGGTTACCAGCTACGATAGTATACGGTTCGACATCCTTTATAACGACAGCACCCGAGGCGATAATAGCTCCTTCACCTATAGTGATGCCTGGCATGATCATAGATCGCATACCTAACCATGCGCCATCGCCTATCGTAGTGTCTCCTTTTGCCTGATACGCTTCTTGTATCACATCTAGATAAGGATATAGACTAAACCAATCTGTGCGATGCGTATTATTCCCTCCCATTAAGATAACGACTTCCGCCGCTATACAGACATGAGATCCTATGTATAACTGATCTATATGCCATAGTGGTTCCCAGGCTTGTAGACTGTATTCATCACCATATAGGTAACGTACTACACTATCTTCAAAGCTGTCCGTCCAGGCATTGCTGTAATAACTTGTTGTTCCCTTGATATGTATATTAGGATTCTTGACTGTTTCGTGTAGGTATTCTACTTTAGACCAATGTTTTTTGTTCTCATCTATCATTTGTTCTCTTCTATTTTTAAGTATATAACCTTAGGTAGGCTAATTGTTTATCTATATTTCAAAAGCTAAATATATATAAAGTGTTGTTATAAATAATATTTAATTTTTCCTATGTCATTGATATAAGCTACCTTTGCTACCGAAAAAATTAAATAATATGACGCATAAAGCTGGTTACGTTAACATTATTGGTAATCCAAATGTAGGTAAATCAACACTAATGAATGCTTTAGTAGGAGAGAGATTGTCTATCATCACTTCTAAAGCACAGACTACTAGACATAGAATATTAGGAATCGTAAATGGAGATGATTATCAGATCGTTTTCTCAGATACTCCTGGTATTATTAAGCCTGCATACGAATTACAAGAATCAATGATGGACTTCGTTAAATCTGCTTTTGAGGATGCGGACGTATTGATTTATATGGTAGAGATAGGGGAGAGAGAGTTAAAAGACGAAGCGTTCTTCGCTAGAATTAACAACTCTAAAGTACCTGTAATGTTGCTTCTAAATAAGATAGACAAATCTAATCAAGAACAACTAGAAGAACAAGTAACCCTATGGAGTGAGAAGGTTCCTAATGCTGAGATATTCCCAATATCTGCTTTAGAGAAGTTTAATACGCAGGCTGTATATGATCGTATCATAGAACTATTGCCAGTATCTCCACCGTATTTCCCTAAAGATGCCCTAACAGATAAGTCAGAACGTTTCTTCGTGAACGAGATTATACGTGAGAAGATTTTGCTTAACTATGATAAGGAGGTGCCTTATGCTGTAGAGGTAGAGACAGAGGAGTTTAAAGAAGAAGAGAATATCATTCGTATCAAAGCTGTTATTATGGTAGAGCGTGATAGTCAGAAGGGGATTATCATCGGACATAAAGGTGCTGCTTTAAAGAAAGTAGGGATAACAGCTAGAGAAGAGATGGAACAATTCTTTATGAAGAAAGTTCACTTAGAACTATTCGTAAAGGTGAATAAAGATTGGAGATCGAGCGACTATCAACTACGTCGTTTTGGATATAATCAAAAGAAATAAGGAATAATAAAATAATCATTAAAATATCGCATTGAAATACTAACTTTGCGACATATTTAAAATATTTATGAGTAGTATAGTAGCCATAGTTGGTAGACCAAACGTAGGGAAGTCAACTTTTTTTAATCGATTGATTCAAAGAAGAGATGCCATCGTAGATTCGGTTAGTGGAGTGACACGTGATAGAAACTACGGCAAGTCAGAGTGGAATGGAAGAGAGTTCTCAGTGATTGACACTGGAGGATATATAAAAGGATCTGACGATGTTTTTGAAGGTGAGATTAGACGTCAAGTATCTTTAGCTATTGAAGAGTGTGATGTAGTAATATTTGTAGTAGATGTAGAAGAGGGTATTACACCTATGGATGCTGAAGTAGCTCGTTTATTGCGCAAGGAGACTAAACCTGTATTCGTAGCTGTAAATAAAGTGGACAGCTCGAAGCGTATGGATGATACATTCGAGTTCTATAACCTAGGTTTAGGAGAGATATACCCTATCGCAGGGATGAGTGGAAGTGGTACTGGAGATCTATTAGATGCTGTAGTAGCTGCATTGCCAGAAGAAGAAGTAAGAGAGACAGAAGAAGAAGAGTTACCACGTTTTTGTGTTGTAGGTCGTCCTAATGCTGGTAAATCTAGTTTTATCAATGCACTTATTGGTGAAGATCGTTATATCGTTACAGATATTGCTGGTACTACACGTGATGCTATTGATACGCGTTTTACACAGTTTGGTTTTGACTTTAACTTAGTGGATACTGCGGGTATCCGTAGAAAATCAAAAGTAAAAGAAGACTTAGAGTTCTACTCAGTGATGAGATCTGTGAGAGCTATCGAGCACAGTGATGTATGTATCCTTATGGTAGATGCTACACGCGGGTTCGAAGGACAGGATCAGAATATATTCTGGTTAGCAGAGAAGAATAGAAAAGGGGTTGTTATCCTTGTAAACAAATGGGATTTAGTAGAGAAAGATACTATGACTACTAAACAGTTTGAAGATAGAATCCGTCAAGAGATCGCGCCATTTACAGATGTGCCTATTATCTTTACCTCTACAGTGACTAAACAGCGTTTATTAAAAGCGTTAGAGACTGCTGTGGAAGTATATGAAAATAGAAAAGCAAGAATTTCGACTTCTAAATTTAATGAAGCGATGTTGCCTATCGTAGAGAATACGCCACCTCCTGCAATTAAAGGAAAATATATCAAGATAAAATACTGTATGCAATTGCCTACAGCTACACCTCAATTCGTATTTTTTGCTAACTTGCCACAATATATCAAAGACCCTTACAAACGATATATTGAGAATAAGTTAAGAGAAATGTACAACTTCAGTGGTGTGCCTATCGATATTTATTTCCGTCAGAAATAGTAAGTAATATATTCTATATATACTAGCGGTCTTTGTGTAATAACATTGACCGCTTTTTTTATGAGAAACTTATTGACGTTACTACTATTAATCTCCTGTGTGAATATGTACTCACAGAGTACTGTGAATATTACTGGGACAGTAGTAGATAGTTTAAAACAGCCGATAGAAGCGGTGACGGTATACCTATCGAAAGAGAAAGACTCTACGCTAGTGGAGTACACCATGACGGATGTCAAAGGTAACTTTAAGCTTGCCTTCAGTAAGCTATCTGATCCTTCAGTGCTCAAGCTTTCTATGGTAGGGTACCAAGATTACGCTAAGAAGTTTGAAAAAGGGGTACAAGAAAATATAGACCTTAAAACACTTATCCTTAAAGAATATGGCAATCAGCTAGACGAAGTGCTGATTGTGGCAGATGCTCCACCTATTCGAATGAAGAAAGATACTTTAGAGTTTAACGCTGCTTCGTTTAAGGTAAGACCTGATGCTAATCTTGAAGAGCTTTTAAAGAATCTACCAGGAGTGCAACTAGATGAAAATAAAAAGATCACGGTCAATGGTAAGCCTGTCAATGAAATCTTAGTCAATGGTAAACCTTTCTTTAACGAAGATGGTGCAGTAGCGCTAGAGAACTTACCTGCTGAGATTATCCAGAAAGTACAAGTCACTGAAAAAAAGACTAAGAAAGAAAAATTCACAGGTGAACGCAGTAGAACAGATGATGCGAGTATCAATATCACGATAGACGAGGATAAGAATAAAGGGCACTTTGGACGAGTATCAGGCGGATATGGAACAGATGAGCACTATGAAGCAGGAATGTTCTTAAACACCTTTAATAAGCGTAGAAAGATTAGTCTGATCGGATCTGCTAATAATATTAACGCTGTTGGGTTCTCTATGGACAAGGTGTTTGATAATATGCGTACAGGGCGCTCTAGAGGAGGGCTTACAGAGTCGCGTATGTTAGGATTAAACTTTGTAGAAGATGTATCCGATAAGCTCAAGGTTAATGGTAGTTACGATTATAACTTTGCAGAGACAGAACAAGCTAATAAGTCATCTAGTACTAAGTTTTTGCCTTCAGGGCAGTTTAGCACAGATTCTAATTCTTCTTCCCTAGGAGGGAATGAAGGGCATAGGGGGAATGTATCTGTAGACTATATGGGAGAGAAAGACGCTTTCTATTTTAGCCCTCATTTTAGTACAGATCACACCTATTCGACTAGTGAGAGCAATCAAGTATCTTATGATGAGCATGGAGAAAAACTGAATAGTAGCAATGCTCACTCATCATCTAGAGGAAACTCAGATAGTTTTAGTTCATCTGCACAGTATACACGCAAGTTTAAAAAAGAGGGACAATATCTAAGTATAGGTTTTAATAATAGCAATAGGAGTGCTACAAATAATGCATTGAGCGAATCTCTGACGCAGTTTTTTCAATCAGATACAGAAGACGATTGGCGTAGACAGTACAGAAAGAATTATACGACTACGGATAGTTATGGTATATCTGTAGAATTCACACAGCCGATTACAGATTCATTAAGAGTATCTATAGGTGTGGACTGGAGTAGAAATCAGAGCATTAACGATCTGCAAGTGTTTAACTATAATGAGACAGAGCAGGGGTATACTGATGTCAATGTACTAGAGACAAATAGATATACGGATATTGGGAATAAGGTGTCTCCTTATGTAAACTTTGCGTTGAATAAGAATAAGTACAATATTAATATTTCGACGAGGACTCAGATCGTTAAGAATACAGCTACTGCTCTTTATAATGCGAAGTGGTATAGTCTAGATAAACACTACATCGACCCGAATATTAATGCTATGATTAATTATAGACTGACGAAGGATAAGAGTCTATTCGGTATCTATCGATATAATGTGAATTATCAAAGTGCAAGCCAATTACTAGATATCACAGATATCTCTAACCCATTAACGACTACGATCGGTAACCCGGATCTGAAGCCTACTGGGCAGCATAACGTTAATCTTAGCTACCGTTCGTATGACTTTCAGACTCGTGCTGGATATAGTATTTCGGCTAATGCAGGAATATTTGATAATAGTATAGTAGGATCTGTAATCTATGATGAGGATAAGAAGGCTATCTCTACGTATAAGAATATACAAGGGAACTACCAATGGGGAGTTACAGCTGACTGGTTTAAGAATAGTAAGTGGGGAGAGCATGCGCTGAGATACGGTATTATGTTTAGATATAATCAGACCATTAATAATGGGTATATAGACGGAGAGACCTATACCGCTAGAGGGAATACGATGGGACCACGTGTGTATCTAACCTATGATTACGGAGAATGGGTGTCTATAAAACCATCATATAACTATAATTATAATAGAACGAGTTATACTAATTTCTCTGTAGATAAGGCTTCTAACTTTACACATAGATTTAATATACAGACAACAACGTATTGGCCGAAGAAGGTTACATTTGGTAACGACTTTGCTTATAATTATAATTCACAGATTGCTAAAGGCTTTAAGAAAGATTTCTATATGTGGAATATTAGTCTAGCGTATGATTTCTATAAAGACAAATTCAGTGCTAAGGTGAAAGTGTATGATGTATTAAATCAGAATACTAGTAGTACACGTACCATCGACCCAATGCAGATAGTGGATTCTGAGAGTTTGGTACTGAAGCGATATGTGATGTTCTCATTGACTTATAAGCTTAATGAGTTCGCAGGAACTAAAAAAGGAGGGAATAGAGGAAGAGGAGGAGTCTCTAGACCGATGCGTGTGATGAGGTATTAAAAAAAGGACTTAAGTAAAATACAAGAAAATATAGTAAAGGCAAGTCGAGTATAGCTAGAATAGGAGTTATACTCGATTTGCCTTTTTGACTTGTGCGGTTTGACTCCGTAGTGAGTCCGTTATGTGTCCGTACTGACTCCGTAGTATCAAGAGAAATAACGGAGTCAGTATGAAGGTGTAAAATAGTTGTGTTGTAAAGACAGCGAGCGAGAGTGCATAAAAAAAGCAGGCAATGTAGAAGCGACTAGCACTAACTATATTACCTGCTTATATGTTTAGAATGACGTATGTCTACCAGCTACCGCTAGATCCTCCTCCGGAGAACCCACCGCCGCCAAAGCCTCCACCGAAGCCTCCGCCACCGCCTCCACTTCCGAAGCCACCACCGCCACCGAAGCTTCCGCCGCCTCCGCCACCACGGCCAAGACTGCTTAATACAAGGATGTCTAGTAAGCTACTTCCAAAGTCACGTGAGCGATGATTACCTCCGCCTCTTCCATTGTTATCTTTCTTACCGAATACGATAGTCAGTACGATGATCAGTATAATGATTCCTAAACACGCTAGACCACCGATGCTATTATCACCATCTGTTCTAACGGTCTTGTCTGCCTTATATGTACCCGTCAATAGCTGGAAGATGGCATCTGTCCCTTTGTCTAATCCTGCGTAATAATCATTGCGCTTAAACTCTGGGATAATGATATTACGGATAATCTCTCCTCCTTGTCCGGCTGTGATAAGGTGTTCTACTCCATAACCAGGGTAGATACCGATCTGACGTTCTTTTGCCGCCATAAGGATTACGATACCATTGTCCTTTCCTTTCTGTCCGATGCCCCATTCTTGTCCCCATTTAGGTCCTAGTATACCAATGTTTTCTCCTTTTAGAGATGGAATGGTAATTAGGACTATCTGAGTAGAAGTAGAATCACTATAAGCAATGAGTTTGCGCTCTAGCTGCTTCATTTGATTCGCTTCTAATATGGTAGCATAGTCGTATACAGAAGTTTGGAAAGAGGGTTTCTTAGGGACGTCTAATTGAGCATAAGTTACCTGTGATAATAATAGAATTATAATCAGGGTTATGAAATGATATGCTTTTAGTAATAGCTTGATCATTGATTTATGCTTTTGAAATTTCGTTTGATAATTCGTTTTTATTTTCTTCAAGTGAAGGGAAGTGTACTTTTAGTTGACTTCCTGCTTTTAGGATCCCGTAGACTAATCCTTCTTTGAACAGACCTTGTCTGAAGTGATTAATCACTAGTTCTTTGGTTCCTTCCCAGAAGTTATCTGATCTAACTTTATGATCTATTCCCTGATCACCCAGTATCACGAATGCTTTAGAGTTAATACAGATGTAAAACAGTACACCATTTCTAGCAGCTGTCTTATCTATGCCTAATTCAAAGAAGACCTCCTGAGCTCTTTCAAAAGGATCTTTCTTAGAAGTCGTTTCGATATGTACTCTAATCTCTCCAGAAGTATTCTTTTCTGCTTGAGTTATAGCAAGAACAATTTCTTCTTCATCCGTTTTGGTTAAAAACTCTCTTAGTCTATCCATTTTATAGTTTTTTAGAATTTTACTTCAGGTGCTTTCTCTGCTCCAGCTTCTGCTTGGAAGTAAGGTCTTTCTTTATAATCGCTTAAGAAGAACTTATTAGGCATCTTAAGTACATAACTGTTATATACAGCTACAGCGTCATTAAAACGAGTACGTTGAGTTAATATTTGGTTCTCTGTACTAGCTAGTTCATCTTGTAGTTTTAAGAAGTTTTGATTTGTTTTTAAATCAGGGTATTTCTCTACAGTTACTAATAATCTTCCTAATGCACTAGATACACCAGATTGAGCTTGTTGGAATTCTTGGAATTGTTCAGGGGTTACATTAGATGGGTCTATATTAATAGAAGTAGCTTTTGCACGCGCATTTACTACAGCTTCTAATGTTGATTTTTCGAAGTCAGCAGCCCCTTTTACTGTGTTTACTAAGTTTCCGATAAGGTCGTTTCTACGTTGGTAAGCCCCTTGCACATCAGCCCAAGATTTATCTGTAGCCTGTTTGTGTACTAGAGCCGAGTTGTTGTAGTTCATAGATAGCATAAAGTATCCTCCGATTAATACTACAAGTACGATGATAATTGGTAAAGCTTTTTTCATTTTGATTTTTTGTTATTTAGAGTTCATTTTTAATATTCAGTAGCGCTGTTTTGATTCCTTCTAGTTTCTGTATGATTTCGAAGTTATCCATAATGTCTTTTGCATTCTTCTTCATGTGTTCTTTAGCACCGTCTAGTGTGAATCCTCTTTCTTTCACTAAGTGATAGATGAGCTGAAGATTTTGCACATCCTGAGGTGTGAACATTCGATTTCCTTTTGCATTCTTTCTAGGTTTGATAATGTCAAATTCTTTCTCCCAGAATCGCAATAACGAAGCATTTACATCAAATGCCTTGGCAAGTTCGCCAATGCTATAGTATCGTTTATCAGGTAAGTTTAATTCCATTAGTCAAGTGATTGGTTTTCTTGGTTAGCTTCTTGTGATAGAAGTTCAAATTCTTTAGCAGAGATTTCTCCGTAGTAGTAATTCAGTGGATTGACTACGTTCCCTTGGTAGTGTACCTCATAGTGTAAGTGAGGACCAGAGCTACGCCCAGTACTACCTACATATCCTATGATATCTCCACGTTTAACAGACTGTCCAGCTCGAGCTTGGTACTTGCTTAAGTGAGCGTACCTAGTTAGGTATCCATATCCGTGATCTATCTCGATTAGGTTACCATACCCAGATAGTTCGTTGTTAGCACGGATTACTTTACCGTCTCCAGTAGCGTATATCGGAGTACCTACCTCTGCAGAGAAGTCCATACCAGCGTGGAACTTCTTGATTTTAGTAAAGGGGTCACTACGATATCCGTATCCAGATGCCATTCTCTTTAGATCTTCATTCTTCACTGGCTGTATCGCAGGGATAGAAGATAAGAATTCTTCTTTCTTCTTGGCCAGTGCGATGATGTCATCTAAGGATTGGGACTGTATGGCTACTTGTTTCAGTAGTTGATCCATCTTCACATTCGTTTCTGTCAACAGCTTTTCGTTGTTAAGCCCTACGAATGATCTATATCTATTAATACCTCCTAGGCCAGACTTGCGTTGTTCATCAGGGATAGGCGCGGTATTAAAGTAAGCTCTATAGATATCGTTATCTCGCACCTCTAATTCGTCTAGTACCTCTGTGATCAGGTCAAGTTTCTTGTTTAGAAGAGTATAGTTAGTTTTGAATTCTGCTATTTCTCTAGCTTGTTTCTTTTCTTTAGGAGTTTGTAGGATATCACTATTAATTAAAAAGATTAATCCAAGCACTCCAAAAATAGCTGCTGTTAGTAAAAACAAGAGTATATTACCTATCTGTCTAAACTTTTTAGGGCGTATTTTAAGGAACGCTAATTTTTCAGGGTCGTAATAATATTTTACCTTAGCCATATTTTTAAAAAAACACTATTTTTGCACTATCTTTTTTGTATCTTATAAGAAGTGCTGTCATTGGTTAGCTAACAAATTTAAAAAATGTTTTCGTTATAATGATAGTTTAAGTGCCAAAGAGAATAAAATAAAAGCTAGTTATTCGTTAATTTATAATATGTTTAACAACTAACCGAATAACTTAATAATAAGAATATAAAAGAATAAATTAGTTTCCAAAGGATATGAAATCACAAGAAATTCGTCAGAAGTTTTTAAACTTTTTTGAAGAAAGAGGTCACATGGTAGTGCCTTCTGCTCCGATCGTTCTTAAAGACGATCCAACTTTAATGTTTAATAACTCTGGGATGGCCCAGTTTAAAGAGTATTTCTTAGGAAACGCCAAGCCTAAAAGTAACCGTATCACTGATACACAGAAGTGTCTTCGCGTGTCTGGTAAGCACAATGACTTAGAAGAGGTAGGTATCGATACATACCACCACACAATGTTCGAGATGCTAGGGAACTGGAGTTTCGGAGATTACTTTAAGAAAGAAGCTATCAATTGGGCTTGGGAATTATTGACTGAAGTTTATAACATCCCTAAAGATATTTTATACGTTACTGTATTTGAAGGTAGCGAAGAGGAGAACGTTCCTTTTGACCAAGAAGCTTATGATATTTGGAGTACCCTAATCGGCAAGGATCGTATCCTGATGGGGAATAAGAAAGATAACTTCTGGGAAATGGGAGATCAAGGACCTTGTGGACCATGTACTGAGATACACGTAGATATCCGTAGTGCTGAGGAGAAGGCAAAGATAGCGGGTAGAGAATTAGTGAATGGAGATCATCCACAGGTAGTAGAGATCTGGAATAACGTATTTATGGAGTTTAACCGTAAAGCGGATGGTTCGCTAGAGAAGTTACCTGCTCAGCACGTAGATACAGGTATGGGGTTTGAGCGTCTATGTATGGTGCTTCAAGGAGTACAGTCTAACTATGACACAGATGTATTCTCTCCACTTATCGCTAAAGTATCTGAGCTAACAGGTGGTAAATACACAATGAAAGCAAAAGATGATGAGGAAGAGAAGATTAATATCGCTATCCGCGTTATCGTTGACCACGTAAGAGCAGTTGCCTTTGCTATTGCAGATGGGCAGTTGCCTTCTAACAATGGAGCAGGGTATGTGATCCGTCGTATCTTACGTCGTGCTATTCGCTATGCATTTACGTTCTTAGATAAGAAAGAACCATTCATCTATGAGTTAGTAGAGGTGTTAAGTACACAGATGGGAGCATTCTTCCCAGAAATCACTAGTCAAAAAGAATTAGTGAAAAACGTGATTAAAGAAGAAGAAACTTCTTTCTTAAGAACGTTAGAGCAAGGGTTACATTTATTAGACAATGTGATCAAACAAACAGAAGGTAAAGTAGTATCAGGAGTGAAGGCTTTTGAACTATACGATACTTTTGGTTTCCCTATTGACTTGACAGCGCTTATCCTTAGAGAGAAAGGGTATGAACTAGACGAAGCTGGTTTTGACGCAGCAATGTTAGAACAAAAAACACGTTCTCGTGCGGCTTCAGAAGTATCTACTGATGACTGGACTGTGTTAGTGTCAGGAAATGTAGAGCAGTTCGTAGGATATGATCAGTTAGAGAATGAAGTGAAGATCACTCGTTATAGAAAGATTGACAGTAAAAAAGATGGTAAGTTATTCCAAATCGTGTTAGATTCTACTCCATTCTATCCAGAAGGAGGAGGACAGGTAGGAGATACTGGAATATTAGTATCTGCTAATGACACTATCCAAGTAATCGATACGAAAAAAGAGAATAACTTAATATTACATATCGTAAGAGAGCTTCCTGCTAATGTAGAAGGAACTCTAGTAGCGAAGGTAGATGTAGAAGCGCGTAAGCAATCTATGGCTAACCACTCTGCTACTCACTTACTACACCAAGCATTGCGCACTATCTTAGGTACTCACGTAGAACAAAAAGGTTCGTTAGTGGCTCCTACGCACTTGCGCTTTGACTTCTCTCACTTCTCTAAAGTGACAGAAGAAGAGTTAGCACAAGTAGAGGTATTCGTGAATGATAGAATTCACGATCACTTGCCATTAGTAGAGCGCAGAAGTATACCGATGGCTCAGGCTATTGCTGAAGGTGCTATGGCATTATTCGGTGAAAAATACGGTGATGAGGTACGTGCTATTAAGTTTGGAGAGAGTATGGAGCTATGTGGAGGTACTCACGTAGGAAATACAAGTGATATCTGGCAGTTCAAGATCGTAAGTGAAGGAGCTGTAGCTGCTGGTATTCGTCGTATTGAGGCGATTACGAATAAAGCTGCTCGTCAGTTCTACGTAGAACAAGAAGATACATTAAAAGAGCTTAAAGCAGTATTAAAGAATCCACAAGATACCTTAAAAGCGGTAGTATCTCTTCAAGATGAGAATGCTAAACTTAAAAAACAAGTAGAGCAATTATTAAAAGAGAAAGCAAAGAACCTAAAAGGAGACTTAAAAGGTCAAATCCAAGAGGTAAACGGTATCTCTTTCTTAGCTGTAGAAGTGGACTTAGATGCTGCTGGAGCAAAGGACCTTGCGTATGAGTTAGGTAATGAGTTCTCTAATCTATATGTACTGCTTGGTAGTGTAGCGAATGATAAGCCAATGCTGACTTGTTATGTATCTAAAGATATAGTAGAGAGCAAAGGTCTTAATGCAGGTACTATCGTACGTGAGTTAGGTAAACACATCCAAGGTGGTGGTGGTGGACAAGCGTTCTTCGCTACAGCAGGAGGTAAGAACCCAGCAGGTATGGCAGACGCTATCGCTCACGCAAAAGATTATTTGAAATAGTATTATATTTGTAATAATAATAGATAAAAAAAGATTCTCATATGAGAATCTTTTTTTTGTTCAAGAGTTCATCAGATTATGAAGTTTAGTACAGTAGTGCCTACTAAGGTAGCAAAGGATAGAATTAAATACGAGCATAAGATCTTATCTATGGGATCTTGTTTTGCTGTGAATATAAGTGATAAGCTAAAAGAGTATCAGTTCCAAAGTGTGGTGAATCCATTCGGTATTCTGTTTCACCCTATCGCGATAGAGCGCATATTAGAGTATGCGGTGAAAGGGCATGAATTTACAAGTGCAGATGTGTTCTGTCATAACGAGGTGTGGAGTAGCTTTATCGCACATTCTGATTTGAATGAATTAGAAGAAGAAGATATCGTGACGAAGCTGAATGTAAAGTTGTTTGACTTACAGGTAGCTTTAAAAGAGAGCTCGTTTATGTATATCACTTTAGGAACAGCTTGGGTATATGAGCATATCGAGAGTGGAATGGTTGTTGCCAATTGTCATAAGGTAGCGCAGAGTAATTTCAAAAAGAGGTTATTAAGTACTGAAGAAGTGAAGGTTAGCTTGTCTAAAATTATTACATTAGTACAAGCTATTAATCCGGATATACAGATTGTGTTTACGGTGTCTCCAGTGAGACATTTTAAAGATGGTATAGTAGAGAATCAGAGAAGTAAGTCAGTATTATTTACTGCCTTACACGATGTGTTAGATCAGCAAAGTGGAGATAAAATTAGTTACTTCCCTTCTTATGAGATTGTAATGGATGAGCTAAGAGATTATCGCTTTTATAAAGCTGATATGTTACATCCAAATGAGTTGGCGATAGATTATATCTGGGAGCGCTTTGTGACGACTTGGATTCATCCTGATATGTATCCGATTATGCATAAAGTAGATGAGGTGCAAAAAGGATTGAACCATAGACCTTTTAACCCTACTGCAGAACAGCACTTAGCTTTCTTAGATACATTGGTAGCCAAGATAGATTACTTATTAGAGAAATATCCATTTATGAACTTTAGATAGTTATGAGAAAGTTATTGCGCGTACTCTTCGGTATATTTATAGTGCTCTTCTTTATGTTTGCAGGAGTTGTTTTGTATAACAGCTTTGTGAAGGGGGATAAAGATGATATGCAATACAATACAGCTCTAATCCAAGAGCAGTTAAAAAACGTGAGTAAACTAGTCGTGACAGAAGCTACTTTCTCACAAGTAATGACGTATAAGGATCAGCAGAAATACTTTTTAAATATGCTTTCTTTTGATAAAAAGGCTGTGGTTATTATTAATGCAAAGGCTACAGTGTCTTATGATTTGAGTCAACTGCAATATCAGATCGATGAGAAGAATAAGGTAGTGCAATTAATATATATACCAGAAGCAGAAGTTAATATATATCCTGACTATAAAATACTAGATGTAGAACAGAGTACTTTCAACCCTTTTAAAGGTGATGACTACAATAAGATTAATGCAAAAGTGAAGAAAGACTTAGAAGATAAAATAGAAAAGTCCACTTTAAAATCGAATGCGGAGAATCGACTTATAAGTGAACTTTCTAAAATATTAATAGTTACCAATACTCTAGGTTGGAAACTAGAGTATCAAGGTAACGTTATTCAAAGTGATAAAGATTTGGTATTAGATATAGCTTTATAAGCTTTTTAGAATAATATCTATACCGTCTTTGATTAAATGAGCTACTTCAGGTCTGTTTGTTTGAACAGATTTAAGGTGGCTCATTGCTTTTTCAGCTAATACTGTATTTGAAGCTTTTTTAGCTAATTCCAGTATTTCTACTGTAAGTAACCAATCAGAAGGGTATTCGTTGATTAGAACATCTAGTACGTTGTTTAAATCAGTTGTTTTACTCTCTTCTCTCATGGCTCTAACTTCTTGGTAGAAGTTTTCAAGCTTTATTTTACTCTCGTCTCTTTTTGCTTTTATTGTTTGGCTAGAAGGAACATGATTGATTAGATCAAAACTGTGGTAGTCAGCAGGTCCTGAGAAAGCAGAAATCACATGAGCACCAACAGCCATATCATAAGTCCCCCATTCTGGTTGGAATAGTACTTCATCATTGTGCTTCACTGTACAGTCACTAAAACTAATCAGAATAATCTTACCATGTATATTGCGAATACCCGTGATATTAGTTCCAGATACAGTGATCCCTCCTTCGAACTCTAGAGTTACTGGCTTGCCTTCATATAAGTTATAAGCTTTTAGATCTCTAGGGCTCATGTCTTCTATAGCAAGGTTGATTCCCTTTAAACGACCTAATGCAGTACCAAAACCATGTGGATGAGTCTCTGTGCCGTGTCCTACTAATTCTTTCTCTCTATAAGACAAAGCTGTTTTGCCTGTTGTCTGTACATAAGCAGGTGTGCCTTCGTGTTCGATTACACGTGTAAATACACCTGATATCTGTAGACCTGTATTCAGTTCTATCGTACCTAAGGCTTTAGAGTCTATTAGTTTGTTTATTCCCATTAAGCCTCCTTTTCTTAAAGCCATCTTATTTGCAAACTCTTCTAATACTTCACTTAGATAAGCAAAGTCAGGAGTTACATATAACTGAGGTTGAGGTTTAGTGATATCAAAGCCTTGGTATGCAGCTTCTATGCTGTAAGGAAGTTTTTTTACATTATCAGTCATACACCATGCACTCTCTCCGATAGAAGATAGTAAGCCTGCTCCGTATATCTTAGGGTTATCCGTAGTACCGATTAATCCATACTCTACTGTCCACCAGTGAAGATTACGGATAAGTGCCATCTCAGAAGGTTCTTCTGTTATACCTTGTAAATAATCTACCTGCTCTTCTGCCTTTTTGATTTCTTCAGGGTCTACACCCTCAGCCTCTTTTAAGATAGACAGTAAGCGGATAGCTTCATATATCTCATAGTCTCTGCCAGAAGAAATAGCCTTACAGCCTATCTCTCCGAAGCGTCTCAGATACTCAGCATACTCAGGGTTAGCGATAATAGGAGCATGTCCTGCCCCTTCGTGTATAATGTCTGGTGCAGGTGTGTATTCTATATTTTCTAATTGTCTAATATCTGATGCAATAACAAGTACTTTATACGCCTGAAACTCCATAAAGGCATTCGGTGGTATAAAGCCATCTACTGCTACAGCAGCCCAACCAATTTCTTTTAATATTCTATTCATCCCATACATACTAGGGATACTTTCTATAGAAATACCTGTTTTAGCTAGACCGTCAAGATATGATTCGTGAGCAACTTTAGATAGATAATCAACATTTTTACGCATAACGTATCGCCACACAGCTTGATTAATAGGTGTATAATCCTGATAACTCTGTGGTTTGATAAATTGTTTTAAATGCTGTGGCAATCTTTCGATCAAGTCGTTACTTTCATATTCTTGTGTTTTCATAAATGAAATTTGTTATTGTTTGTCGTAAATATAATAAAAACAATGGACGATAGGCACTCAGAATACCCTATTATTGTGTTTTTAGTCGAATCATTAAGAGAATTCTTTGGAAAAGTATAAAAGAACAGAGGCTCTCCTTTAAGGGAAAGCCTCTGTGTATATCATCTATAGGAAGAATTATTTCTTCTCTAGCGTAGGAGGGAACTTAGTTAATATCTTTTCGATAAACTCATGTATTCTCTCTTCTTTTTTCTCTGGAGTAGGTGCATTGTCTAGGTATCCTGTTCCTATTCCTTGCCAGATTAAGGCTTTTTTCTTTGTGTCTAGAACGTCTATATAAAGTGTCCCCTCTATAGAAGTAGACACTGTCGTATTATTAGGTCCCCAATATGGTCCCCATCCCCAACCGTAGTATCCGTAAGGAGAATAGAAGTTGTTATGGGTAGTCACATTGACTTGTTTTGACGCTTTAGTGAAAATATTAATAACAAAATCAGGATTGCTACTAGCTTTTGTAAAACCTTTTGCTGTAAGATTACTATCAATAGCAGTTAGAATTCTCTTCTTGTCTAAGTCATTAATCGTTGCTTGATCAATACCTTCTTTAAAGAAAGCATACGTTTTGTATTGTTCGAAGTCCACAGCTTTATCATAATCTGCTGTTACTTTAACGCTACTACATGATGCTATAAATAACATCAATAGAGCTAGTGGTAATAATTTAATAGCTTTCATGAGTGAAATTGTTTTAATTGTTATTTCAATAAGTTTTCATCTACTATATTTGGAATAGTTACTTTTAGAAGTGGTTCTACTTCCATCGCTCTTTTTATTGCAAAAATAGCTTCGTCATTTCTAGCCCAGCTTCTTCTAGCGATTCCATTATTAACATCCCAGAATAGCATTGATTCTAATCTTTTTTGTGCTTCAATAGTACCATCAAGTAACATACCAAAACCACCATTGATTACTTCTCCCCATCCTACACCACCACCATTGTGGATAGATACCCAAGTAGCTCCTCTGAAACTGTCTCCGATAACGTTATGGATAGCCATATCAGCTGTGAATTTAGAACCATCATAGATATTAGACGTTTCTCTGTATGGTGAGTCTGTACCTGATACATCATGGTGATCTCTTCCTAATACTACAGGGCCTATCTTACCTGCTTTAATAGCGTCGTTAAATGCTCTGGCGATATTAATACGCCCTTCAGCATCTGCATATAAGATACGAGCTTGTGACCCTACTACTAGTTTATTCTCTTGAGCACCTTTTATCCAACGGATATTATCAGCCATCTGTTGTTGTATTTCTACAGGCGAGTTTTTAATCATCTCTTCTAATACCTCACAAGCGATCTCATCTGTTTTGGCTAGATCTTCTGGCTTACCAGATGTACATACCCATCTAAATGGTCCAAATCCGTAGTCAAAACACATTGGCCCCATAATATCCTGTACATAACTAGGGTATTTAAAGTCGATATTATTAGCTGCCATAACATCAGCTCCTGCTCTAGAGGCTTCTAATAAGAAAGCATTTCCATAGTCAAAGAAATAAGTTCCTTTAGCTGTGTGTTTATTAATAGCGGCAGCTTGTCGTCTTAGAGACTCTTGTACTAGTTCTTTAAACTTAGCTGGGTTATTAGCCATTAAGTCATTTGCTTCTTCAAAAGCAACGCCTACTGGGTAGTATCCTCCTGCCCAAGGGTTGTGAAGAGAGGTCTGATCAGAACCTAAGTCTATGTATAAATCTTGTTTGTCAAATTCTTCCCATATATCTACTACGTTACCTTGGTATGCGATAGATACGATTTCTTTATGCTCTTGTGCTTTTTTAACGCGAACGACTAGGGCGTTGATATCAGTTATTACTTCGTCTACCCATCCTTGAGAATGTCTAGTATGTACTGCTTTAGGGTTTACCTCTGCACATACCGTAATACATCCTGCAATATTTCCAGCTTTTGGTTGAGCACCACTCATTCCTCCTAATCCTGAAGTCACAAACAGCTTACCTGCTAATCCTTCTCCGTTTTTAGCTATTTTTCTACCGCCGTTTAGCACTGTGATTGTTGTCCCGTGTACGATACCTTGAGGACCTATATACATATAGCTACCTGCAGTCATCTGACCGTACTGTGTCACACCTAACGCATTGAACTTTTCCCAATCATCCGGTTTCGAGTAGTTAGGGATCATCATACCATTAGTCACTACTACACGAGGTGCGTTTTTATGAGAAGGGAATAGCCCCATAGGATGACCAGAATACATTACTAATGTCTGCTCGTCAGTCATCTCTCCTAAATACTTCATCGTCAGTAAGTATTGAGCCCAGTTAGAAAACACAGCTCCATTACCTCCGTAAGTAATTAACTCATGTGGATGTTGTGCTACAGCATAGTCAAGGTTGTTTTGGATCATTAGCATGATTGCCTTCGCTTGTAGACATTGTCCAGGATATTCATCTATTGGTCTAGCATACATCTTGTAGTCCGGGCGTAGACGGTACATATAGATTCTTCCGTACTTTTCAAGTTCTTCTTTGAACTCAGGGATAAGTGTACTGTGGTTCTCACTTGGGAAATAGCGTAGCGCATTCTTAAGGGCTAATACTTTCTCATCATCAGATAAGATTTCTTTTCTCTTAGGAGCGTGGTTGATAGATAAATCATACTCTTTCTTAGGAGGTAACACAGTCGGTATCCCTTGTAAAATATGTTCTTGAAAAGTCATTTTTATAATTTTTTGTTTGTTATTAATTTTTATTTAAATACTAGTGAATTAGCCAAATCATTAACTATTTTTGCTACGTTGACGCTTTATTACACTAGCTGTAGTAAAACTGATGGGAAGATAGTAATAAACTTGGATAAAATTAATATCTCGATTATTAAAAAGTTCTAAAAAAAGAGAGTGGTAATTGTTTGTAAATATTTAGTTCCTAAAGGATATCAGGGAATAACATTGTTTCCCTTTATTATTTTAAGATCAGCAGAATCTAAAGGAGATCGTTATTTACTAAATCATGAACGCATCCATCTAAGGCAACAAATAGAACTGTTGATTGTGTTATTTTATCTTTGGTATGTTTTAGATTTTGTGTGGCGTTATTTTCAAACTAAGGATGTGAAAAAGGCATATCGTAAGAACCTGTTTGAGAGAGAAGCGTATCAATATGAACACAATCTTGACTATTTAAAAACGAGAAGACTTTATTCATTCTTAAGAAATAATACTAATGTTTGAGAGCGAGAATGTATATAATGAACAATTGAAAGTAGAATTGCCTAGAGGGATTACTATTTTTGTCAAGAGAGAAGATTTATTACATGAAGAAGTATCAGGTAATAAGTTTAGAAAATTAAAGTACAATATTTTAAAGGCGCAAGAGTTAGGATATAGTAAGCTTTTGACATTCGGGGGGGCATATTCTAACCATATAGCGGCTACTGCCGCGGCAGGACGTATCTGTGGAGTAGAGACGATAGGTATCATTAGAGGTGAAGAGCTAGAAAATAACTACACAGGCAATCCAACACTAACGAAGGCAGTAGAGGATGGAATGACGCTTGGTTTTATGACGCGCACAGAGTATAGAAGTAAAGGAGAGGTAGAGATCATCGATAGACTAAAAGCTAGGTATGGAGATTTTTATTTAGTACCAGAAGGAGGAACGAATGCAGAGGCAATAAAGGGAACAGAAGAAATATTAAAAGAAGGTGATGAGGCCTTTGATTATATCTGTACAGCTGTAGGAACAGGAGGGACGATAGCGGGTATTATTAACAGTTCTCATCAGAATCAAACCATATTAGGCTTTCCTGCCCTTAAAGGGAGCTTTTTATATGAGGATATTCGTAAGTTTGCTACTAATGACAATTGGGACTTAGTTTTAGACTATCACTTCGGAGGATATGCTAAGTACAATGAGGAATTGCTGTCATTTCTAAGAGAACTCTATAGACTGACAGGCGTTTTGTTTGATCCTATTTATAATGGTAAGATGATATACGGGGTGTTAGAAGAGATTAAGAAAGGAAGATTTAAGGATAATAGTAAAATACTTGTAATACACACTGGTGGCTTGCAAGGTTGGAATGAAAAGATAAATATTTAGCAATAGTAATGTATGTATAGAAGAATCATTTTTTTTATTTGTATGGTCTTTCTTGTTGGGTGTGCTAGCAAGAAAACTCCAATGCCTAAGAGTAAGGCTCTAACTACGAAGAGATATCCTGCTCCTACTGGAAAAAAAGTAAAAGAAAAAGAACTCGTGTCTAAGTCTGAGTATAGAGATAAACTTCAGAAAAATGAAGTGGATAGAAAAAAAGAAGAGAAGAAGAGAAGCTCTAGTGAGGTCTTAGAAGCTACCTCTAGACTAAGTGTGACGACTGATATGATACGCGACTATATACTTACATATAAAGATGTTGCAAAAGATAATATGACGACATACGGGATCCCTGCTAGTATTAAATTAGCTCAAGGGGTGTTAGAATCTGGCTCAGGACAAGGGACACTGAGTAGAAATGCGAATAACCACTTCGGTATTAAGTGTCATCAAGGATGGGACGGTGAGTCTGTACGCCATACAGATGATGCACCAGACGAATGCTTTAGAAAATATAGCAATCCTAACGAATCTTATACAGACCACTCTCTGTTTTTAACGAATAGAGGGCGTTATAGCAGTCTGTTTTTATTAGAAAAGGATGATTATGAAGGATGGGCAGTAGGACTAAAGAGTGCGGGGTATGCTACTGACCCTAGATATGCTGAGAAGTTGATCAGTCTTATCGAACGATATGAACTGTATAAATACGATGCTGAGGTGCTAAATAAGACTGTGACAGGGCCTAGACCTAGAACAATAGCTACAACGACTGATAAGCCGAGTACAGTAACAGAAACTAAATCTACATCGAAGTCTTCTCAGTCTAGTGCTAAAAGTAAAGGGACGGTACATGTAGTGAAAAAAGGTGATACATTATACTCTATCTCTAAGAGATATAATACCACTGTAGCACAAGTACAGAAAATGAATAAATTAACAGGAACAAACCTTTCAATAGGTCAAACTTTAAAAATAAAATAATATGTTATACCAAAGAAGTAGTAAGCTTTTTGCAGAAGCTGAGAAAGTGATACCAGGAGGAGTTAACTCTCCAGTACGTGCTTTTAAATCTGTCGGAGGAACTCCTATCTTCGTTAAAGAGGCTAAAGGAGCATATTTATACGATGAGGATGGTAATAAACTTATAGATTATATTAACTCTTGGGGACCTATGATCTTAGGACATGCTTATGAGCCAGTAGTTAATGCTGTAGTCGAAAAAGCAAAACTAGGGACTTCTTTTGGGATGCCTACAGAGATAGAGACACAGATAGCTGAGCTAGCTGTATCTATGGTACCTAATATTGATAAAATTCGCTTTGTGAATTCTGGTACAGAAGCCTGTATGAGTGCTATTAGATTAGCTAGAGGGTATACAGATAGAGAGAAGATTGTCAAATTTAAAGGTTGTTATCACGGGCACTCAGATTCATTCTTGATTTCTGCAGGAAGTGGAGCTGTTACTTTTGGTTCTCCTAACAGTCCTGGTGTAACTGCAGGTACAGCAAAAGATACTTTATTAGCAGATTATAATAATCTGAGTAATGTAGAGTCTATCCTAGAAGCCAATAAAGGAGAAGTAGCTGCGATCATCATCGAGCCTGTAGCGGGGAATATGGGATGTGTACCTCCTGCAAAAGGATTTTTAGAGGGATTAAGAACACTATGTGATAAACATGGTGCGCTATTAATCTTTGATGAGGTGATGACAGGGTTCCGTCTAGCGAAAGGTGGAGCACAAGAATTATTTGGTGTGAATGCCGACATCGTTACTTTTGGTAAAGTGATTGGTGGAGGATTGCCAGTAGGAGCTTTTGCTTCTCGTAACGAGATTATGAATTACCTTGCACCAGTGGGGCCTGTATACCAAGCAGGAACACTATCTGGTAATCCATTAGCGATGGCAGCTGGTCTTACGATGTTACAAGAGATTAATAAGGATGCTGATTTATTTAAGCGCCTTGAAGAAAAGACAGCATATTTAGAAAAAGGAATGCGCAAGGTATTAACAGATAATAAAGTAGCTTATACGATTAACCGTGTGGGATCTATGATCTCTGTATTCTTTGACGAAAGAGAAGTTGTTGATTTCGAAACAGCAGGGTATGGTAATAACGATACGTTTAAGAAATTCTTCCATGGATTATTAGCTGAAGGGGTATATATCGCTCCATCATCTTATGAAACTTGGTTTATTACTGACGCATTGACTTATGAAGATTTAGATTACACGATTAATGCAGTGAATAAGATCTTCTCTTAAGCGAATTATTGCAATTTCAAAATACAGATCAATAACCTATTCTATGGAAAGAATAGGTTATTTTTTTATCTGCTATTTTGGGAGTTATCGCATAGTGGTCGCATAGTGATGGGATAGTGGTCGCATATTTTTGCCTGTTTTTAATGCGATCACTATGCGATAAGTGTCTTATCATTATGTTATGATAGGTATCTATGAGGACTAAATGAGATATTGTGTAGACTGTAGTGAGATGTTGTTAATAAAAAAGCACACCGAAGTGTGCTTGTAATCTATAGTATTTAGGCTATTATAAGTCTAGTTTTAATTGATCAGGTAGAAGTTTAAAAGACATTCTATGGTACTTGCAAGGGCCATATTTTGCAATAGCTTCTCTGTGTTCTTTAGTAGGGTATCCTTTGTTTTTCTTCCAATTGTACATTGGGAATTCCTCGTGGATTTTATCCATATAATCATCTCGATACGTCTTTGCTAATATAGAGGCAGCTGCTAAGCTTAGGTATTTCATATCTCCTTTGACAATACACTGATGAGGTAAATCTGGGATAGGAGTGAACTTATTTCCATCTATAATGAGAAACTCTGGTTTAGGGTCTAAGTCAAGTACAGAAAGAGTCATAGCCTTAATAGAAGCGTGTAAGATGTTTAGTTCTTCGATTGCGTCTTCGTGAAGATGAGTCACTTTATAAGTTAATGCCTGATCTTCTATGATATCTCGGAGTTTGTATCGTATCTTAGAGGTGATTTTTTAGAATCGTTTATTTCTTCATTGATAAAGTCTAGTGGGAGTATTACAGCTGCAGCCGTTACAGGGCCAGCGATGCATCCTCTACCAGCTTCGTCAGTACCAGCTTCTAAGCTAAACTCGGAGAAATTTTTTAATAACATCTAAAGTCTCGTTTTTAATTACCGCAAATGTAAATAATATTAGCTGGATAGTTAGAGAGAATCTTATGATAAATTTTATAGTTCTTAGTTCAATGTTTTGTTAAAAAACGATGAGTTTTTTAGTGATTTATTTTTGCTGATAAGACGTATTTAGTGGTATTGGAAGATTTAAGTGTTAAAAAAAATAAGTCAGTTTTGTTTTTTTTAGCATTGAGTTAAAAAAACAATTGTTTTGATGTTTAGTTATTGTTGTTTTATTTGATTGTATGTATTTTTTAATTGTTAATATTTTAAATATTAATTAATATATTGTGAATGCAATTGGTTAGTATTGTTAATAATGGGTATTCTAGTTAGGTTATCTAATTACTTTTTTAGATTTGTGAACTAACTAATTCAATTTAATAATGATTTCTAAGTTAAGATGGACTTTAGCTCTTGTAGCAGGGCTAGCTGTGCAAACTTCTTTTGCACAAGAAAAGACTCTATCTGGAGTAGTATCAGAAGGAGGACTTCCATTACCAGGTGTAAGCGTGGTAATCAAGGGGACTAACGAGGGTACTCAAACAGATCTAGATGGAAACTACTCTCTTAAGGTAAAACCTGGAGATGTATTGGTATATTCTTTCATCGGAATGAACGATAAAGAATATAAAGTGTCTACAGCAAATAACTATAATGTTTCTTTAGAATCGGAAGATTCTGTGCTAGAAGAAGTAGTAGTATTAGCTTATGGGCAGGTTAAAACTAAGAATGAAGTAACAGGTAATGCTGTAGCTATTAAAGGTGATGCTGTTGCAGCCACTCCATTGGCTTCTGCTGACCAAGCTTTACAAGGACGTGTGGCAGGTTTACAAATGTCTGCTTCATCTGGTTCTCCTGGAGCTAAACAAAATATTCGTATTCGTGGACGTAACTCTATGACTGCTACTAATGAGCCGTTATACGTTATCGATGGTGTACCTATGTATGATGGTGATTTCTCTGGAGGAAATCAAGGATCAGACTCACCTTCTACATCATTATCATTATTAGCAACAATTAACCCAGCAGATATTGAGTCTATGACTGTATTAAAAGATGCTGGTGCGACTGCAGTATATGGTGCTCGTGGTACAAATGGGGTAATCTTGATTACTACTAAAAGAGGTAAATCAGGAGCTACTAAATATAATTTAAGTGCGCGTGTAGGATTCCAAAATAACGCTGTTAGAGGACCTAAATTATTATCATCTAATCAGAAAGAAGAGCTTTATTTAGATGGGTTATATAATACTTTTGGTGCTGCAAATGGGTTCACTCGTGCAGAAGCTGGAGCTTGGGCATTAACACAACCTAAACATGCTAATGCAGGTGGTTACAGTAATTGGATTGCTGCAGGCCGTCCTGATAATGATTGGGGTGAATATGTTAAGAATGCAGATGCACCTTTAACTAGTATCAACTTTTCTGCTACAGGTGGTGGTGAGCGTAACAATTTCTACGCATCTATGTCACATGACAAAATGGAGAGTACTGTTATCGGATCTGATTTTAGACGTATCGGAGCTTCTTTAAGCTTTATGCAAAAATTAAGTGATAAAATCGAATTTAATACTAGTATTAAAGTTACAAATACTAAACAAAATGGTATTTCTGAAGGGGGATCATATTTCTCGAATCCTAACTATATTAAGTTAGTTATGAATCCATGGAACCCATTGTATAACGAAGATGGTAGTTACTATCTACCACCATCAGGATATCACAATGTTGTATATACTACAAAGCATAATCAAAATTTGAATGATGTTACTCGTGTAATTAATTCTAATTCTATTAGTTATGCTATTACTGATAACTTGAAGTTTACTTCTTCTATGGGTATTGATTATACATTAGCAGATTATTCTGAGTATAGAAACCCTATTCATGGTGATGGTAGAACTTATGATGGTACTGCTGCTAAATATGTTAGAAGAAACTTTAGTTATGTAGCTCAAAACGGATTAGACTATAGATTCTATTTAGGAGAGAACCATAAGTTCGATGCTAAAGTATTAGTAGAATATCAAAAATCTAAACGTAGCTTCTTACAAGGAACGGGACAAATCATCTTAGATGGATTCAATTCTTTAGCTGCTGCGGCTGCTAATAGAGATGCTGGATATGATTTCTTAGATGATTCTAACTTAGGATATGTAGGTATCTTAAACTATAACTATCAAAATAGATTCTTAGTAGATGTAACAGGAAGACGCGAAGGTTCTTCTAAATTTACAGATAGAATAGGTTACTTCTATTCAGTTGGTGGTGCATGGAATATGCATATGGAAGAGTGGATGCAAAATCAACAAACTATTTCGACATTACGTCTTAGAGGATCTTATGGTACGAATGGTAACTCTCAGATTAATCCTAATCAATATGTACGTCGTGCTGATATCGTATCTTATGATGGAGAGGCAGCACTTATTCCAACTCAGATTGGAGGACCAATTGGATGGGAGAAACAACAAAAAATGGACTTTGGTTTTACTTTAGGGTTATTTAATGAGCGTATTACATTAGGAGCTGCTTATTTTGACAGTAAAACAAGTGACTTACTATACAATAGATCTCTTTCTAAAATGTCTGGTTTCACTAGCCAAATGATGAATATGGGAGCTATGAATAACCGTGGTATTGAAGTAGAGTTCAATGGGGAAGTTGTTAGATCTGATGATTTTAATGTTTCTGTTGGTTTTAACTTTGGTACAGTTCGTAATAGAATTACTGAGATGCCTGTTGTTGATGGAAAAGAGTTGGAGGTTTATAAATCTTATAATGCTGATGTAACTGGACATGAAGTAGGTGAGTGGTATATGCCAACATGGGCTGGAGTTGATCCTGCTACAGGACAACCTATGTGGTTTGATAAAGACGGTAATGCTACTTCTGATTATTCTAAAGCAGAACATAGATTCCAAGGAGCGAGTGCTTTACCAAAATATACTGGAGGTGCTAACTTACACGTAGATTATAAAGGATTCTTCTTAGATGGTATGTTTACTTTCGCTGGAGGACATAAAGTATATGAGCAGTATGCATTTAAAACAGCTGGTACTACAAGTGCTTTAGTTTCTTCAAATGCTTCTGTAGAGATGTTAGATAGATGGCAAAAGCCAGGTGATATTACTAACGTGCCAATCGTAGAGTACACTGCTACTGGAGGTAACAAGAGTTTCACAAGTCCATCTACTAGATTCTTACACGATGGAGATTATATTAGATTGCGTAATGTTACTTTAGGATATAATTTCAATTCTGAATTTACAAGAGCTTTGAAAGTTGATGGTTTAAGTTTCTCAGTTATTGGAACGAACTTATGGACATGGGTTAAAGACAAAGGATTAAAATATGATCCAGAGGTTGACCCTTCAGGTTACGTTAGTGTAGCTACTCCGCCTGTAAAATCAGTAGTATTCTCTGTAAATGTTAAGTTTTAAAAAGTTATGAAAAAAATTATATTTTCAATATTATCTGTAGTTCTTTTATCTGCTGGAATGACTAGTTGTTCAGATGATAGATTAGACGCTACATTAGAAGGTGCTCGAGATATCGAATCTAAGCCACTAGTATCTGCTACTGACTTAAGAGCGGCAGTATCTGGGGCGTATTATAGAATGGTAAATTATAATTACTACGGACGTGATATGGTTATCTTCAGTGAAGTACGTGGAGATAATGCATATGCGGCGGCTGGTTTTTCTAACCGTTTTCAAAATGTATCTAGTTTTACTTTGACTCCTACTCATGCTTTTCCATCAGATACATGGAAGAAGATTTATGAGGTAATTAGTTCTGCTAACTTAGCTATAGGTTCTAATATTACAATAGGTGATAAAACTGATATTAATCAAGGAAAAGCTGAAGCTTTAGCAATAAGAGCATTAGCTCATTTTGATCTATTGCGTTTATTTGGACAACAAAATGTTGACAATGCAGGATTAGCAGGATTAGGAGTACCTTATATTACGCAGTTTGGTGAATTAGATGCTAAAAATTACAAAAGACTTTCTGTTAGAGAAGTTAGAGATCTTATTTATAGAGATTTAGATGAGGCTTTGACTTTAGTGAACAAGATTGAAACTAAGAAAACACGTTTCAATGCACAATCAATTAATGGTGTGAAATCAAGAGTGGCATTGTTTTTTGGAGCATTTGATAGTGCAGATTATAACATTGCAATGGAAAGTGCTGAGAAAGCATTGAGTTTAGGTGGTGCTGTTGTTCAAAGAAGTGCATATGTTGCTTCATTTAGAGCTGAAGAACCACAAAGTAACTCTATATTAGAATTAGCACAAGATAATATCAATAATCAAGGTATTAATGGATTATCATATATCTATTCTTATTTAGGATATGGAGATGTAGTAGGTATAGAAGAGAACTTAAAAGCTCTTTTTACAGACAAAACAGATATCCGTTCATCTGAAGAGATGCAAGGTGTAAATATGGTGAAAGGTGCACCTGAGTACTACCGTAACTTTGGTAAGTATACAGCTGTTAGCTCTAACATCAAGGTTATGCGTTATGAGGAGTTAATTTATAACTACGCGGAGGCTGCAGTTCGTACAAAATCAAATGTTACAAGAGCTTTAGAATTAGTTAATAAGGTGGCTGAAGAAAGATATGAAGGTAACCCTAAGGCTAAATTTACTTCTTTAACGTTAGAAACTGTATTAGCAGAGAGACGTAAAGAATTAGTATTTGAAGGATTCCGTTTCGACGATCAAATGCGTAATAAAGAGAATTTAGGTGCTACGCCTCAATCTAAGGATGGAATTAAATATGGTGATGCTAAGTTAGCATTCCCTATACCTCGTAGTGAGATCAATGATAGTAAAATCGATCAAAACAAAGGTTACTAGTTTTTTAGTAATGTTTAATATAAAGGCTTTCGCAGATGCGAAAGCCTTTTTTGTTGTAAAATAATTTGTTATTACTATCTGTGAATAAAAGAGAATATAATTTAGTTAGTATAGGCTGTATATTTGACTATTTGAATGATTTGACAGGTAAGAAGAGTTCTTTTATGTATGAATATTCAAGCGGTAATGTAGTTAAGGCATCTAGTAGTGATAAAGTTTATACTTATGACTATGATAACCGTGGTAATCTGACTTCAGTATCGGACGATACAGGTGAATTATTTACCTATACTTATGGTGCAGGATATAATCCATTTGTACACAGTGAGTATAATTTGACATTTGAGTATTTTCCCGGTGGTGATCTAATCCGTTTTGTTCAAAGTTCTAAGAACAATATAGAGACAGCTACTAATAAAAAGACAGGAGAGATATATACATTTAAAACGACTGCCTCTCATGAATTTGGGTATCCTACTAGTATAGAAGTTAAAGGAAAAGATACTTCTAAATTGTTTAAGTTTGATTATGTTATTATTAGAGAGCCAGAGAAATAATCCTATGTAGTATCTAAAATAAAAAAACCTATAAGAATTTCTTATAGGTTTTTTTTATGAAAAAAATTAAGATATAATTATTCGTATTTTACGATGAATTTATAAGTTTAAAATATTTATAAGTTTATTTTTTTGTTAATTATATAAGTTATGTTTTTATTTTTTGTGTTTTAGTTATCTATTATTTTTTACTACAAATATGTTTTACTGTTGTTTCTTAATATTATTGTAAAATAATTCAAATATTTTGTTAGATTTGTTTCACTAACTAATCAATGTTATTAATGAAGAAATCTAGACTTAATTGGTTTTATGCTAGTTTGCTATTACTTTCGGTAAGCGCAGGTTATGCACAAGACAAGAAGCTTACGGGAGTTGTAAGCGAGGGAGGAACTCCTCTTCCAGGGGTTTCTGTTACAATCCAAGGTACTAACCATGGGACACAAACAGATTTGGATGGTAATTATTCTTTGAATGTAAAACCAGGAGATGTATTAGTCTTTAGTTTTATTGGTATGCAAGACACCACTTATAAAGTAGGTAATGCAAATACTTACAATGTAAATCTATCTACAGATGAGAACATCCTAGACGAGGTTATAGTTGTGGGGTATGGAACTGCAACTAAAGAGTCATTTTCAGGTTCAGCATCTCAAATTAGTTCTGCTCAAATTGAGAAAAAAAGTGTTTCTAATGCTGTAGCCGCATTGGCCGGAGAAGCTGCAGGTGTACGTATTATAAATCCAACTGGACAACCGGGGGCAGAGCCAACTGTACGTATTCGTGGTTTTGGTTCTGTTAATGGTAACCGTAGCCCATTGTATATTGTAGACGGCGTACCTTATAGTGGTAGTATTAGTTCTATTAATCCAGCAGATATTGGTTCAATGACTGTGCTTAAGGATGCTACTGCAACTGCAATTTACGGTTCTCGAGGAGCTAACGGGGTAATCATAATAAATACAAGAACTGGGAAAGGCTCGAAATCTTTTATAGAGGTTGAAGCAAAAACTGGTGTTAACTGGAGAGCTCTACCTAAATATGATAAGATTGAATCCCCTGAAACCTATATAGAGTATTCTTACGAAGCATTGAAAAATTATGGTAAAATTAAAGGTAATTTTTCTGATGCTGATGCTACTTTATGGGCGAATAAGAATTTATTTCTAGCTGATTATGGTATTCGTCCAAATTATAATATGTGGAATGTTGCTAATGGAGGAGAGTTAATTGATCCGACTACTGGTAAAGTTCGCCCAGGTGTGACGAGAAAATACACTCCTGAAAAATGGGATGATTATGCATTTCAGTCTTCTAGACGTATAGAGGGAAATTTAAATATGGGTGGATCAAGTGATAAGACATCATATTTTAGCTCTATTGGATATTTAAAAGATGAAGGATATTCAGTGAAATCTGATTATGAAAGATTAACTGCTAGATTAAACTTGCAACATAAGCCAAAAGAATGGTTAGATGCAAAAATGAATATTGGTTATACTCATTCTCAAAGTAATAACAGTGGGCAAGCTAGTGATTCTGGAAGCGTGTTTTGGTTCACAGATAATATACCATCAATCTATCCATTGTTTTTAAGAGATTCAGAAGGAAATTATGTTAAAGATATTTATGGTGGGAATCAGTACGACTATGGTGCTGGTAGAGGATTTGGTGCATTAACCAACTCTCTTGGAGATGTTCATTATGGCTTAAATAGAAGTATTCGTGATGAGATAAATGCAAACGCATCATTTGTTGTTGATTTATATGATGGTTTAACCTTTGAGACAACTATTGGAGGTCAGTATTACAATAATACGAATAATCAAAGAAGTGACCGTTTTTATGGATCAGCTGTTGCGATGAAAGGGTCTATTTATAAAGTAAAAAGTGAGGTTTTTTCTTATAACTGGACTAAGATGTTAAGGTATAAAAATGTTTTTGGAGAACACGGACTTGAGGCTTTAGCTGCACATGAGAATTATTCATATGAGTATAGATATAATACGATGAATAAGAGTGGCCTTGCAGATCCGAATGGTACAGAATTAAATAATGCAAGTACTACGATCAATGCTACAGGGTATATTAGTGATTATACTTTAGAAAGTTATTTTGGACAAGTAAATTATGATTATGCAAATAAGTATTATTTAACTGGGTCTATTAGACGAGATGGGTCTTCTAGATTTAAAGAAAATAAATGGGGAACATTTGCTTCTGTAGGTCTTTCTTGGGTAGCTTCAAAGGAAAACTTTATGTTAAATCAAGACTTATTCAGTTATTTAAAGTTTAAAACAAGTTATGGTACTGTTGGTGATCAAGCTGTAGGTAGCTACTATCCAGGGGAAAATATGTGGCAAGTAGATAGTTATGGAGGTGCTTTAGCAATCTATGAAACGAGTATTGGAAATCCTCTTTTGACTTGGGAAAAAAGTAAAATGTTTCAGGTAGGAGTAGAGTTCAGTCTTAAACAATTTTTAGATGTAAATATTGATTATTATATAAAAAATACTGATGATCTAATCTTTACACGTGCTGTTGGACCTTCTGCAGGATATGCTTCAATGACGGTAAATGACGGTAAGTTATTAAATAAGGGATTAGAATTCAATGTTACTGGTCATTTGTTAAAAACTAAAGATGCTTATATCGATTTATCTATCAACGGAGAGTATTTAAAAAATGAATTAAAGAGAATGCCAATAGATCCATCTACAGGTAAGGAGAAGGTTCTTGATGTAAGTGGTATTTATGGAAGAGCTAAAGGACATTCTTTAGGAGATTTCTATATGAGAGAGTGGGCAGGAGTTAATTCAGAAACGGGACAAGCTCAATGGTATACCTATACCTATATGGGGGATGATGGTAAAAAGAAGCATGTAGGGTCAATGGTAGATTTTTTAGAAAGTAATCCTGAAATGAAAGGGAAATTAACAAAAGAAACTACAACAACTTATTCTAATGCTACTTTACAACATACTGGTAAGTCTGCAATACCTAAACTTAGAGGAGGTGTTAATTTAAGTGCAGGGTACAAAGGATGGGATTTAAGCGTTCAGATGTTGTATAGTCTAGGAGGATATGCGTATGACAGTGCTTATGCTCAATTGATGGGTAATGATAAAATAGGTAGTAATAATTGGCACAATGATATTGCTAACCGCTGGCAAAAGCCAGGAGATATCACAGATGTTCCAAGATTATCTAGTGAGGCTGATACAAATGTAAATTCAACATCTACAAGGTTTTTAGTTAAAAGTGATTACTTAGCGATAAATAATATCAGATTAGGTTATACACTACCTAAAACATATGTAAAACAATTAGGATTAGCGGATTTAAGTTTCTTTGTTTCAGGTGATAATTTATTCTTGTTTACAAAACGTGATGGATTTAATCCTGCAGCCTCAGAGTTTGGTTCTTCTTCTATGTACCAATATCCTCCATTGACAACATTCACAGGAGGTGTTAAAGTTAAATTTTAAGTATTAAATTGAAGATAATGAAGACAAAAATAATGATAGCACTTAGTGCAAGTATGCTTTTAGGAGCTTGTTCTAAAGATTTTTTAGAGACATCAAGTACTTCTACTCTCTCTAAGTCAGATATAGATAAAATTTCAGAAAACTCTCCTCATTTAGGTGAAGCAACGTTAAATGGATTGTATGCTTATAACGTACGTGCTGGTGGAGGTGGAACTACAGGACATGATGATTTCGGACAAAAGGGGTATGATGTATATATGGATATTCTAAGTGGCGATATGAATCAAAATCAAAATGGCTACGGTTGGTATAGAGAAATAGGGAATTTTAGTGGTTTGATAAACTTTGCTAGTCAACCGAATTATAAAGGATGGCGTTTTTATTATTATATGATTCGTGGAGCTAATAATATTATTGTTAGTTACAATGGAAAAACTAGTTTGAATGATAGTGAAAAGAAAGTATTAGCTGAGTCTAAAGCTCTTCGTGCATATATGTATTATAACTTGGTTATGATGTATACAAAGGGATATGATGCTAATGAAAAATTATTGCCAGTTTATACAGATCCTTCATTAGCAAATAAACCTGCAAAACAAACACAAGAAGTTTTTGAGCTTATGATTGCAGATTTAAAAGAATCATTATCGTTATATGAGGAGGCTAATTTCACGAAGGGACCGAATATAAATTATTATGTGGCTAAAGCATTTCTAGCTTATGTCTATGCAGCTAAGGGAACAACTGATGCTTTACAAGAAGCAGCCATATTAAGTGAATCTATTATCAATGAAGGAGGATATCCTTTAGCTACTAAAGAAGTATTATTAGGAGGGTTTAATAAAGCTGTAAGTAATCCAAACTGGATGTGGTCAGCTACATTGACACTAGACAATAAATTGAATCTTATTTCTTGGTATGGACAAATAGATGTATTTACTTATGGTTATGCCGGTCTTGGAGATACTAAAGGAATGGCATTTGAATTATATAATGCTATTCCAGTAAATGATGTAAGAAAGAATCAATATGTTGTGAATACGGTTACTGATGATAAAGGAACTTCTAGGGATTATGGAACTAAAGCTGTTATTGCAGCAAATAAATTTTATTCAGCAAAAGGAAAGATTTTAGATGGACAACGCTACATAGAGTCTGATTATGTGTTTATGCGAATAGAAGAAATGTATTTATTAAATGCAGAAGTAAATGCTAGGCTTGGTAATGAAGCTAATGCTAAGCAAGTTTTAAAAGATTTGTTATCTATTCGTCTTGATGATACTTCACATGTTGATAATTTATCAGGTAAAACATTAATTGATGAGATTTTATTCCAAACTCGTATAGAGCTATGGGGTGAAGGTAAAGCTTATGCTGCTATAAAGAGAAATAAAGGAGTATTCCAATATGCTTCTAATCATTTGGCCAATCCAAGTGGTAGATTTCAGTATAATGATGATCGTTTAACTTTTAAGGTTCCGCAAGCCGAATTATTAAACAATACTGTTTATAATGATTAATTAAAATTAGATTTCTAATTTTTCTTTAGAATTGTATTAAAGCCCATCCAAATTTTGGATGGGCTTTTTTATTTGAATTCTATTACAAATACTTTATAGTTCTTTGTTTATGTTAATTTAATGTTAAGTACTGTGTTTAGATTTGTCATACTAACTAATCAATGTTTTTATGAAGAAATTTAGACTTAATTGGTTTTATGCTAGTTTACTATTACTTTCAGTAAGTGTAGGACACGCACAAAACAAAACACTTACAGGGAAAGTGAGTGATGGAGGAACGCCTCTTCCTGGTGTTTCGGTTACTATAAAAGGAACACAACATGGGATACAAACTGATTTGGATGGTAAGTACTCTTTAAATGTTAAGCAAGGAGATGTGCTTGTATTTAGTTTTATTGGTATGCAAGAAGTTACTTATGAAGTGGGTGCTCATACTATGTATAATGTCAATTTATTGGCTGAGGATAATCAGTTGGCGGAAGTTATTGTGACAGCTTATGGAGAAAATAAAGCTAGAAATGAGGTTACAGGTAATGTAGTATCAGTTAAGGGAGACGTTATTTCTAGTGTGCCAGTGGCATCTGTTGATCAAGCTTTGCAAGGTCGTGTAGCAGGATTACAAATGGCAGCTACTTCGGGATCACCTGGTGCTATGCAAGATATTCGTATACGTGGACGTAATTCATTGTCTGCTAATAATGAACCATTATTTGTAGTAGATGGAGTGCCTCTTACAAGTGGCGATATCTCTGGTAGTAAGACTGAAGTAGGTAATAGTTCTACATCAATTTCGTCTATATCTGGTATTAATAGCGAAGATATCGAAAGTATTAGTGTGCTAAAAGATGCTGGAGCAACTGCTGCATATGGTGCAAGAGGTGGAAATGGTGTTATTTTGATAACCACTAAACGTGGGAAAAAAGGAAAACCTAGTTTTGACTTTAAAGCTACAGTAGGTTTTCAAGATTTTGCTGTAAAAGGCCCTAAGTTTTTGAATGGGGAACAGAAAAAAGAACTTTGGTTAGAAGCTATTTATAATACGGATGGAAAGGCGAATGGGTTTACAAAAGATGGTACTTATGATTGGTATGTTCAAACCCGAGAAGGTTCACAAAGTCAATTAAAAAATTGGGTAGACAATGGTTCTGTCAATAATGATTGGAGAAATGCTGTATTAAATAAACACGCTTTTATGAGTTCCGTAGCGTTAAGTGTAACTGGTGGTGATGATAAAGGAACTTATTTTGCCAGTGTTGGACATGAGAAGTATGATGGTGTGGTGATAGGAACTGACTTTAGAAAGGTAACAGGTTCTTTTAATATGAGTCGCAACCTGTCAGATAGGTTTGATATAAAAATCGGAGCGAATGTATCTAATATTAAGCAAAATGCAATTTTAGAAGGAGGAGCATACTTTTCTAATCCGAATTTAACAGGTATGTTTATGAGTCCATGGGTAGCTATTTATAATGAGGATGGTAGTTTAAATACTAATATTGGTGGACTTCATAACTCTTTGTATACTGTTAAAAATGATTTTACTGAAAATGACATTTCTAGGGTTATTTCGAACAACTCTCTAGGATTTAAGATTATAGATGATTTAAAGTTTGAATCTACCTTGGGTTTAGATTATATCTTAGCTAATTATAAAGAATATAAAAATCCTAATCATGGAGATGGTGTTGGTGTAAATGGTTATGCTCAAAATGCAGTAAATCAGCGTTTTAATTATGTTTGGCAAAACTCTTTTAATTATAAGTTTTATTTAGGAGATGGACACCGTTTTAATACTCGTGCTATTATGGAGTTCCAAAAAAATAAATCAAATCTATTAAATGGTTATGGAGAAGTGATACCTCCTGGAATGACAGGTTTAGGAACGGCAGCAGCTAATTTTCACACTAGTGCAGAATATATTGATTGGTCGCAGTTAGGTTTTTTAGGATTAATGAATTATAGTTATGAAAATAGATATCTTCTTGACCTTACTTTACGTAGAGAAGGTTCGTCAAGGTTCTCAGATGACAATCGTTGGGGGACTTTCTATGCTATCGGTGGTGCTTGGAACCTGAGTTCTGAAAGCTTTCTAAAAGATATAAAGAATATTAATTTACTTAGACTGAGAGGGTCTTATGGAACTACAGGGAATTCTGAAATTGAAGCAAATAGATATGTGCAGCTTGTAGGTACAGGATATTATAATAATGAGTCGGCTTTAGTTTCAACTCAGTTTGGAGGCCCATTAGGCTGGGAGAAACAAACTAAAGTAGATTTCGGTATCGAGTTTGGTTTGTTTAATAATCGAATTTCAGGTAGCGTAGCTTATTTTGAAAGTAAAAGTAAGGATTTATTATATAGAAGACCTTTATCATTGACTTCAGGTTTTGAATTTCAATGGATGAATATGGGGGATCTTAAAAATAGTGGTTTTGAGTTTGAAATAAATTTTGACGTGATAAGAAAAGATAATTTTAATTGGTCAATAGGTGCAAATTTAGGAACTGTTAAAAACGAAATGGTTAATATGCCAATAGTGGATGGCAAACCATTAGAGGTTTTGGGGAGTTTTAAGGGGACAGTAAATGGTAAAGCCTTAGAGACATGGAGGCTAAGAGAGTTTGCAGGTGTTGATAGTCAAACAGGTTTGGCACAGTGGTATAAAGAAGATGGAACTAAAACTACTTCGTATAATCAAGCTGAAATTCGCTTCCAAAACACAAGTGCATTACCAAAATTTACAGGAGGTGTTAATACTAGGCTAGAGTATAAAGGGGCTTATATTGATGCATTATTCTCTTTTGCAGGGGGGTATAGTGTATATGATTATTGGGCAGGTTATACTAATGGAGTAAATTCAAGAACATTAAACACATATAATGGAACTACGGAATTATTGGATAGATGGCAGAAACCAGGTGACGTTACTGATGTACCAAAGTTAACAAAAGGTGGTGGAGGAAGCTATACTTCTGCAAGTACTCGTTTTCTTTATAAAGGAGATCATATACGATTAAAGCAGTTAACTGTTGGGTATAGTTTGAACAAGAAAGATGTTAAATTTATCGGCGTAGATGCAGTAAATTTATCTTTAACAGCACGTAATCCATTAACATGGGTTAAAGATAGCAGATTAAAGTGGGATCCAGAAGTGAAAGCAGATGGTTATATTGAGATGGCAACACCACCTTTAAAAACTTTTATATTTACATTAAATGTTAAATTCTAGATAGTATGAAAAAGAAATTTAGTATTTTCCTGATAGTAGGAATGATAACTTTGACGGGTGGTGTGCTTAATTCATGCTCCATAGAACCTAGTCAATCAAATTATAAAGACAACACAAAAGATCCTATTAAAAACAAGTATGACATGTTGGCTAGTTTAAATGGATCTTATGCAAGAATGACTTCTGCAAGTTATTATGGAAGAGATATTATTGCTTTTTCTGAATGTAGGTCGTCTTATATGTACTCAGATGATAGAACTGGTCGATTTGGAGTAGTATCAGCTTTTTCTTTGAATCCAACGTTTGCCTATCCAAGAGATACTTGGAAGCAAATTTATATGGTAATATCTAATACAAATAGAATTTTAGAAGCTCAAGTAGAGGATTCTCCTGAAGTGAAAAATTATCGAGGACAAGCTTATGTGATTAGAGCATTAGCACACTATGACTTATTGCGTTTGTATGGAGAGCAATATGTGGATGGTAAAGGCTTGAATGCTTTAGGTGTTCCATATAAGACAAGCTTTAAAGATATTGATGAAATATTATCACGTCCAAATGTTGGAGAAAACATGAATGCCATTTTTGCTGATTTGAATCAAGGTATTGATTTGCTTAAAGATGCAAAACTTGGTAATGGCGACAAACATCGTATAAATTTAGCGAGTGCTTATGGGATTAAATCAAGAATAGCATTGTTTTTTGGTAAATATGATAAAAGTAAATATGATATTGTGATAGAGAGTTCTTTGTTAGCTATTAACAGTTCTAATGTTAAAGTAATGTCTCGAAGTAGTTTTTTAGATGCTTATAAAGGAGATGGAATTATGTCAAATTCTTTGTTTGAATTAACTCAAAGTGGTACTGATAACAAAGGTAATAATAGCCTGTATAACATTTATGTGAAGAAACCTGATACAGGAGAAGGTTATGGAGATTTAGTATGGATAGAAGCAACAAAAGAAAATATCTTTCCAACAAAAAAGAATAATGTTCGCATAGATGATATTAGAAGTGCTGTAGTTGATACTTTAAAAAAGAATGATGTGTATCGAAATATTGGCAAATATACGAGTCGTAGTTCTAATATTAGAATGTTACGTATAGAGGAAATTATGCTTAATTATGTTGAAGCGGCGCTTTATGGAGCATCAAATGCAGATATGGCTAAGGCTTTAGATTTTTTCAATCAAATTGTAGAAGAGCGCGTGCTTGAAGGAGGAATTCCTAAAGTTTATTCTACCCTTTCTATATCTGAATATAAGGATGAGAGAGTAAAAGAGTTAATGTTTGAAGGGTTCGCTTATGAAGATATTATGCGTTGGGAAACTAAAGTTAATAATCCAAAATTGTCAGAAAATCCTGATATTCCAGTAAAAACAATTCAGTTTGGTGATAAGCTGACAGTTTTTCCTATACCACAATCAGAGATAAATGTTAGTAAGGTAGAACAGAATCAGGCTTATAAATAGAAGATTAAGAGTCTTGTTTAAAAGAAAAGGTTACTATGTTAGATAGTAGCCTTTTTGTTTTAATGTTAAAAATGTTTTTGTTTTTAATTTAATGTTTATTTGTTTTTGGATTATGTTTTCTTTTTGTTGTTTTTTTTTGATAAAAAACACAAGTTTGGATGATTTAATAATGTAGGTTGTAATTTTTTTATTTAAAAATAATTAAAGAAAACTTAACATGTTTAAAATCTTTTGTTAGATTTGTGATACTAACTAATCAATAATTAAAATGAAATCAAAGTTTAAATGGATCTTAGTAGGGTCTCTTGCTTTTTTGGTGCAAGTAGGTTTTGCTCAGGAAAAGACTTTTAATGGGATTGTAAGCGAAGGTGGGCTTCCTCTTCCAGGTGTTTCCGTTACGATTTCTGGTACTTCAGAAGGTACTCAGACTGACCTTGACGGAAAGTATTCATTAAAAGTTAAAAAGGGAGATGTAATTATTTTCTCTTTTGTAGGAATGAAAGACATTAAACACACTGTAGGTGGTGAAGCTGTTTACAATGTGACTATGGCGAGCGATGAAGAAATGCTTGACGAAGTGGTAGTAACAGCTTTAGGTATTAAGCGTGACAAGAAAAAGTTAGGTTATTCTTCACAAGAAGTTAAAGGTGATAACTTATCTGGATCAGGTCAGACAAATGCTGTTAATGCACTTTCAGGAAATGTTGCTGGTCTTCAAGTGACTTCTCCTTCTTCTATGGGTGGTTCTGCGCGTATCGTATTGCGTGGAGTGAAGTCTGTTACGGGGAATAATCAACCGTTAATTGTTGTGGATGGAGTGCCATTGGATAATAGTAACTTTGCTGATAGCAATATGCAACGTGGAGCTGGAGGTCGTGATTACGGAGATACTTCTGCCGACATTAATCCAGATGATATTGAATCTGTAACAGTATTAAAAGGAGGGCCTGCTTCTGCACTTTATGGTAATAGAGGAGGTAATGGTGTAATTATATATACTACTAAGTCTGCTAAAAATGGACGTACTGATATCGAGTTTAATACTGGATTGAGTTTTGAGAGCATTAATATTATGCCGAAACTTCAGACCTTGTATGGAGGGGGGTCTGCTAGTAAATTACCTACTGCTGTTATAGGTGGTAAAACGTATAACATTGCGGAGTATAAAGTAGATGAAAGTTGGGGACCTAAATTTGATGGTACACCATATTTACCATGGTATGCGTTCGATCCTGAGTTTGCTGATGATTATATGAAAGAAGTGCCTTGGCAAAAAGCTAAAAATGACGTTAAATCATTCTTCGATACTGGAATTACACATAGTCAATCTGTTTCTGTTGGAAAATCGTTTAAAGAGAGTAATGTAAGGATGTCTTTTAGTAACAATGTTACAGAAGGAGTAGTTCCAAACTCTAAATTGCAACGTAACAATTTTTCGGTTAATGCTTCTACGCAGTTGACAGATAAATTAAAGGCAGAGACTAACTTTAATTACGTTTATACAAAAGGATTTAATCGCCCTGAGGTAGGATATGGTGATAATTCTGTTGCACAAAAGTTCTTTCAATGGGGACAACGTCAAGTTGATTTTAAGAAATTAAAAGATTATAAACTTGCTAATGGAGATCAACGTTCTTGGAATAGAAATGCTTGGGATGATGGTACTCCTGCTTATTCTGATAATCCTTATTGGGTTGTTAATGAAAATACATCTCAAGATGTTCGTAATAGAATGTATGGGAATGTGAAGTTAACATATAATATTACAGATAAAATTTATGCTGTAGGTACTGTATATGGTGATCGTTATAGTTTTACAGTGGAGGAGCGTGTTGCTAAAGGATCCCAAGCTACGTCTAAGTATAGTATTATGAAACGTGATGTGTCAGAGTACAATTACGAAGGGCGTGTGCATTATGATGATCACTTTGGAGATTTTGGACTTAACGCTTTTGTAGGTGTTAATAGAAGTGAAAAGCGCAGAGACTATGTTTATGGTACTACTGTTGGTGGGTTAGACTTACCTAATCTTTATAACTTAAGTAATAGTGTTTCTGATGCGAAAGCAAGTAATGAGAAATTTCATTCAAGAACGAATAGTGTTTTTGGGTCTGTTAGTTTGAATTATAAGGAATTTTTATTCTTAGAGGGAACTATGCGTACGGATTGGTTTTCAACTGTTAAAAAATCAGTTACGTATCCTTCTGTAACAGGAACATTTATTTTCTCACAATTATTGCCAGAAGTTGACTGGTTATCATTTGGTAAAGTTCGTTTAGGATGGGCGCAAGTTGGAAATGATACAGAAGCTTATAGAACAGCAGATTATTATAATTTAGATGGACCATTTAACGGAAGTCCTACTTATTCATTAAGTGCAACTGCAAATAATCCTGATTTAAAACCAGAGATGATGACTACTAAA
Organism: Myroides sp.; assembly: GCF_032073645.1. Lineage (NCBI taxonomy): Bacteria > Pseudomonadati > Bacteroidota > Flavobacteriia > Flavobacteriales > Flavobacteriaceae > Myroides > Myroides sp. The sequence goes on along the minus strand of NZ_DAMANB010000003.1, from coordinate 158,056 downwards.
GAAATTGGATTAGAAGCTGGTTTCTTAAATAATAGAGTAGGGTTTGAGGTTTCATATTATCAAATTGACACAAAGGATTTGATTACTCGTGTTCAGTATGATGCAGCTAGTGGATTTGCTTATCAATGGCAGAATGCTGGAGATATGAAAAACAAAGGTATTGAAGCTACAGTGAATTTAGCGCCTGTACGTACTGATGACTTCTCATGGGATATTACTTGGAACTTCTCTAAGAATAAAAATGAGTTGACTCGTTTAGCGGATGGTGTTAAATCTGTAGAAATCACACGTGCTCCATTCCAAGTTTCATTACAAGGACAAGTGGGAGAAACTTATGGTCAAATTTATGGAACTGATTTTGTCTATGATGATCATGGAAATAAAGTTGTAGGTGCAGATGGTCTGTATCAAAAAACAGGTATTCAGGCATTAGGTTCTTATTTACCAGACTATAATATGGGACTTAGAAATAGTTTTAAGTATAAAAACTTTAGCTTAGGCGTGTTAATCGATATGCAAAAAGGAGGTAAATACTTCTCTACTTCACATATGTTTGGTATGTATACTGGTATGTTAGACAAGTCTGCAGAAAATGGTGTACGTGAAAATGGAATTATTCTTGATGGGGTTAAAGAAGATGGGACTAAAAATGATAAAGTAGTTTCTGGGCAGAAGTGGGCACAAAGCCACTATGGCGGTGTTGATGCACAAAACGTTTTTAACTCTGATTATATAAAATTACGCGAGATTTCTTTAGGATATGATTTGCCTACTAAATGGATAGGACCTTTCAAAGGGATTACTATCTCAGCTTATGGGCGTAACTTGTTTACATGGAACTTAGACTGGAAAGGAATGGATCCAGAAATGGCTTCTTACGGAAGTGGAAATATTCAAGCTATTGAAGGGGCTTCATTGCCTTCTACAAGAACTTATGGTATGAATGTTAAATTTAAATTCTAGAAACTCACATGAAAAAATATATGTATAAGATATCTCTTTTAGCTTGCGTTATAGCTTTTGTGAGCTGTGATAAAGACTTAGAAGATATCAATGTTAACCCTAATAAACCTTTGGAGGTACCAACGGGAGGGTTGTTTAATAAAGCGAATAAAGATTTAATGACTAATACACGAGGGGTATTCCCTTCAGGGCGTATGTCGTTACCTTGGGTTCAGTATTCAGCTCAAAGAAATTATACTGATGAGGATTTATATTTATTCCGTACAGGAGTGAATAATAGTTTATACACGAATATTTTTTTAGCAGCAAAAAACTATAAAGAAATAATAGATATTGTTACTAATGAGAATAATCAGATAAAAGTTCAAACTTATGGACATCCTGGAAATATGCTATCTGCGGCTCGTATAATGATCGTATATGCTCAGTTACAAGCTTTAGAGACGTATGGTGATATACCTTATTATTCATATGGTAGTGATGATCCTGATTTTGAAGCAATGACTGTGGGTACTGCAAATGCAAAACCAACACCTAAATTTGCTCCTCAGGAGAAAATTTATAAAGATATGTTGAAGGAATTGAAGGAAGCAGCAGAAAGTATAGAATTGGATGCAAAGATTTTTAATGCTGGAGATTTTCTTTTTCAAAGTCCTCTTAAGATGCAAAGATTTGCAAATTCACTTAGATTGAAAATTGCAAATCGTGTTAAAAGTGTTATTCCTGAAGCTCAGGCACATATTGATGATGCTGTTAAGGGAGGTGTTATGCAGTCTAATGACGATACAGTTGGATTAAAGTTTCAGAATGATAAAGTTAATCCAGCACCTTTTTATAGAGGAGCTTTTATAGATAATCGTAATGACTTCGCTCCTACAAATACGTTTGTTGAGCTATTAAAAGGAGAGGAAAAAATGACAGGTAAAAAGAATCCTTTTAAAGGTATTGTGGATCCGCGTTTATTTAAAATGGTGGCTCCTAAGACACAATATCTACCTGTGAAGCAAGATGATGGTTCAGTAAAAATGGAAGAGGTTACTGTGCGTTTTAGAGCAACTGATGATATTCCTAGTATTGAAGGAATGAACTATATAGATCGCCCTGTTGAATTTTATGTTGGATTGCCTATAGGGATTGAAGGTGCTTTTACTGGCTCACAGATAGGAAGTGTATCTCAATTTGGTGGTGCTATTTATAAAGCCGATAAGGTAGAGGTGCTAATGGAGTATTCAGAAGTAGAGTTTATTCTATCAGAAGTAAATAAATGGAATGATACTAATTATAAAAATGGAATTAGAGCATCTATGCTTAGTTGGGGAATCGATCAGACAGAGATTGATAAGTATCTGAAAAGTGTGCCAGCGGCAAATGAAGAGAACGTTATGACACAAAAGTATATTGCTCTTTATATGCAGCCTTATGAAGCATGGTCTGAATACAGAAGAACTAAATTCCCTAAAACATTCCTTTTACCAGGTGAAACAAGAGAACTTGTTGCACCTGGACCAAATGGAGAAACTCAGTATACATTTGTGCCAAAAGTAGATCTGAAAGATTTACCTGAAAGAATTACATATCCTTCTGATATGGAACTTGTAAATAAGGCAAATAAAGATGCTGCAGCTGCTCGTATGGGTGGTGACAAAATGGATACAAAACTTATCTGGGCTAAGAAATAATTAGCTTATTAAGTATAAAATAGAAAGCCATCTTCGGATGGCTTTTTTTATTTAATTCAAAAATAAATTTACCTTTGTCCAAATTATATTTTTATGAGCAAGTACCTAGGTGTTTTTCTATTGTTTTTTTGTTGTATGACTATCCATGCACAGTTTCAAACTTTAGATATGCAAGGAAGTTATAGACCTGATGGAGACCAAGATAAAAAAGGGAAGAAAGAAATAGGAAGCCTTAGACAGAAGGTAAAGAAAGACTCTGTGGCACCTATCAGTGACTATAAGATAATCTCAATTAAGAATGATACGATAGCTGTTGATACAGCTCTATCTGTAAAGAAGCACTATGAGTTTAATTACTTAAGAAAGGATCCTTTTGGGTTACTACAGTTTGCTAATGAAGGCCAGACCTATAACGTATTAAAATATAATTATAAAGCAAATCATGTTTTACCAGGTTTTGGTTTCGAAGCAAAACAATTTGCATACTTAAACGTAGAAGATATAAAGTATTATTCTGCACCTACGCCTTATACTGATTTATATTATAGATCTGTAATGAAGCAAGGACAAAATCTAGATGCTTTTATTACCTTAAATACAAGTAAGAACTTAAATTTCTTTGTAGGATATAAAGGATTGCGTTCTCTTGGGAAATACATTAATCAACTGTCTTCAACAGGAAATTTTAGAATAGGATCTAGTTATCAATCAGAAAATAAAAAGTATTTGATGAGAGCTCACTTTACAGCTCAAGACATCATGAACAAAGAAAATGGAGGAATACGTGACTTAGATCTTTTCGAAAGTAGTGTTAAACCATATAATAAACGTGAACGTCTTAATGTGTATTATCGAGATGTTGAAACGATGTTGAAAGGAAAGCGTTTATACTTAAATCATCAATATCAATTAAATAATTCTTTTAAGAATGGTATTCTACTGACTCATGAGTTTACCTATGAGGATAAGTTTTTTGAGTATCAACAAGCTGATATTAATAATCAATTTACTGATAAGACACACTTTGGAGAAGCATTTAATAGTAGTATAAATAATAAAACTAGATATTACAATGTATTTAATAGAGTAGGAGCAGCGTATCAATCAGATGTGGCAGGACGCTTTGAAGGATTTGTTGATTTCTATAAATATAGATACCATTATAAGAGCATAGCACATATTGGCGGTGGTCTAATACCTGATCAGTTAGAGAAGAATATAACAATGTTAGGTGGTAGATATATTTATCATAAAGATAATTGGAAAGCAAATGTTTTAGCGAGCACATCTTTAGGTAATGATGAAACAAGGAATTTTGAAGCTAATTTAGATTATAAGTACTCAGAAGACATTGCATTTCAATTAGGCTATCAAAATCTAAATAGAATGGGGAATTTAAACTATTATTTATATCAAAGTGATTATGTTAATTACAATTGGTATAATGAGTTTAAGAACGAAAAGATTAATCAATTCGACGCTTCTGTGACTACACCATGGGTAAAGCTGTCAGGGACATATTCAGTATTAAAAGATAAATTATATTTTTCAAACGATGCTACTGAGTTTGATAAGTTTGGTATACCACAGCAAGTATTAGTTACACCTAAACAATATGGAGGTACAATAAACTATCTATCTATTCAAGCTGAGAAAGACTTTAAATTTGGTAAGTTTGGATTAGATAATACATTCTTGTATCAGAAGGTAGATCAAAAAGATAATATCTTAAATGTACCAGAGTTTGTGACACGCAATACTTTATATTTCACAGATGCATTCTTTGATAAGGCTTTAAAGTTTCAGACAGGTATCACCTTGAGTTATTTTACGAAGTACTATGGAAATGACTATAATCCATTGATAGGAGACTTTTTTGTACAAGATAAAGTAGAAATAGGGAATTATCCAGTATTGGATTTCTTTATTAATATGAAGATTAGAACAGCTAGAATATATTTAATGTTAGAGCACTTTAACTCTAGTATGACAGGATACAAGTATTATTCAGCTCCTAATAATCCTTATAAGGATTTTACTTTGAGATTTGGGATAACTTGGAACTTCTTTACATAAGAATTTATAAATAAAAAAAGCGCAGTTTTACTCTTTGTAAAACTGCGCTTTTTTTATTCTCCAAAGAGAACACCTGATACATTCCAATAACTAAAGCTATTACCTTCTCTTCTTCCTTGCGGTATTTTGACTTCTAATGTATGTGTACCTTTCTTTATATTTCCTAAAGGAACCCAAATAGGTGGTGTGACAGTGCCCGGACACCAGTTAGAACGACTGAGGTCAGATGAAGATAATCCACTCTCAAAATTACCAGAAGCTGGATTGTATTCTCTATAAGAGCCACAGTCTTGTCTCCATGGGAAGTAGTCTAACACTTTAGTAGAATCTAAGGTAATTGTATTTAGTTTAGGGTTAAATTCATCTCCATTCTCCCATCCGCCATGACCTGTTGTGATATACCTTAATCTAGCATTTTTGATATCAGTAGTTGTCGTAAAGGTTATTTTTAAACCTGTTGGAGAAGCAAACATAATAGGATAGTTCTGACCTGCCATCTCCATTAGATTAGTAGTGTTAAAGATAGGCATCATCGTTGTCGTTTTATTAGCGTTGCTTAGTCCGTCAGGATGGATAGTAATATCAGCACTTATTTTATGACCACCTTTATCATAATTGCCTATATATACCCCTACATACCATTCACTATTGCTTAATAAAGGTTGAAACTCAGAAATCTCCTGTCTATAATAGACTTTCTCTTGCCATGTATAATCTAGTACATCGATATGATTAAAGCCTTTGACACCGAATGGAGTGAAGAAGCGCATTAACTCTATAGGAGGTGTATAGTTTTGTGTAGCGATAACACCTTGAAATTTCTCTGACGAATCCTGATTCTGATAGATAGGGAGTACCTCTATACCTTGTTCTAAAGCATCCATAAAAGAAATTTCGTGATAGTGCGGTATTAAGAACACACTACCTGTTCTATCATAAGCATCACCGTTAGATTGTTCTGTTAAGTTGACAAATATCTGATCAGTCGGTTTTATAGCAGGTATTTTTACTCTAGTAACGATAACTGTTCCTTTAGCGAAGCGCATTAGATTTGGCTTATTAATAATAGAGTCAGAGAAATTGACCAAGTCATCTTCGAATAACTTAATTGTAGTGAATCTACTTTTCCATAACTCAGTTTTATAAGTTTTAATATCTACCTCATGAGTATCTTCTAGCTGTATATAGTCTTGTATATTCAGTTTTAAATCTTTGTTTATTTTATTAGCTATCGTTTTGTATGTACCATTGCGATCTATTTCTAACACTACCCCTAGATTAGCTCCTAATGACATAGGACTTCCTTTCGCTTTTAGATCGTTAGTGTACCATAAGGTGATTTTATTAGAATTAATTGTTATAGTCGCTTTATTGCATTTATAGCCTAATATTGTTTTGGTCTCTTTATGATGTGTGAAGGATTGGTTGGTGTTTGGAAGTACCATCTTTATTTTATTCTTCTTTGTTAGATGGGCTACACTGTATTGAATATTGTTTTTATAGTCGATATAAGTTTGTTCATAGGGATATTTTTCTAGCCCTACATCGAGTTGTTTTTTCTTAGCGATAAAAGCATTATCCTCATTTGCTATCAGTATTATAGGGTCTTCTACATTGACTATTTTATTATTGGAGTAAGTATAGTATTCTATAAGCGTATTTTGGTTAGGTTTTTGTGCGTATATAATACTAGAAGACAAGGTCATAGTAAGACAACTGAGGTAGAATAATATTCTCATGATTGTAGTTAGTGTGATTATAGTTTTTTATAAAAATAGAGAAAACGAATTGAATATAATCAATAAGCGAATACTTTTATGAAAGAAGCATTTCTACATTATGTTTGGGCAAATCAGTTGTTCAATTCTAAAGACTTATATACAACATCTAATGAATCTCTCAATATACTTTCTACAGGGACTTTTACAGGTCTAGATGGGCCTGACTTTTTTAATGCAAGAATATGCATTGCTGATCAGGAATGGGCGGGAAATGTAGAGATACATATTAAGGCTTCTGACTGGTATGCACATCATCACGAGCGAGATCAACGTTATGATAGTGTGATACTACACGTAGTTTGGGAATATGATATTCCAGTTTTTAGATTAGATGGCAGTGAGATATCTGTTTTCATTTTGAAGAACTATGTAGATCAACAAGTATTAGAGAAATGTACTCAACTCTTTTTGCGCAAGAATCACTTAAACTGTGAAGATAGCATAGGAGCAGTTGACCCATGTATCTGGACCTTCTGGAAAGAGAAGTTGTTTCTGGAACGGTTGATAGAAAAAACCAAACCAATGGAACAATTGCTTTTAGAAACAAATAATCATTGGGAACATGTATTCTTTTGTTTTCTAGCTAAGAGCTTTGGTTTGAACGCGAATGGCGAAGCATTCTATGATGCAGTAAGACATCTACCTATAGTGTCTATTTATAAACAATCCCAATCCTTGTTACAAATAGAAGCCCTATTGTTTGGAGTAACAGGTCTGTTAGAAGAAGAGTATGAGCTAGAGGATGACTACGTAAAAGACATAAAAAGAGAGTGGGCATTCTTAAGACATAAGTATACTATTTCAGTATCACCCCCATCCTCGATACGTTTCTTTCAGCTTAGACCACCTAATTTTCCTACTATTAGATTAGCACAGCTGAGTAGTTGGTTATATCACCAGCAGATCCCTGTTGTAAAGATACTGACAACAACAGATTTAAATTATTTCTATCAATTATTTGATATAAAAGTGAGTTCATATTGGGAGACACATTATGTATTTAATAAAGTAAGTAAGAAACAGGCTAAGAAGCTGACTAAAGACTTTATTGATTTAGTAATTATCAATGTCATTTTACCGATGCAGATTATTTATCAGAAGTCCATATCGCATGAAGATTACGATATTAGTGATATTATAACACTAGCCGAAAGCATAAAAGCGGAGAAGAACAGTATCGTCAGTTTATTCTCTAATTATAATATAACAGCGATTAATGCTGTAGATAGCCAAGCTCTAGTTCATCTGAAGAAGAAGTATTGTGATACTAATCGATGTATAGAGTGTGCTATAGGGAAAGAATTTCTCAAAAAAAGTTAATCATACACCATAGTTCACTTCGCTGTGATGGATATTGTTTATCTTTGTCTAGTTAATATGATATAGGTATGGTTACTAGTTTAAGACACTATTTCGAGAAAAGAGGATTCAGAGTATCTAGCCGTCTAGGGGATAGACTAGGGATGCGCGCTACTAGTGTACGTCTGTTCTTTATCTATTTATCATTCTTCACCTTAGGATTAGCTTTTGCTTTATATCTTACTTTAGCTTTTTTAGCTCGTATTAAAGACTTAATCTATACAAAGAGAACATCAGTGTTCGACCTATAAATCTCTTTGAATACTGTATGTGAGTTAGATAGTAATCTTGTAATTTTCCTGTAAAAAGAGGAGATGTTATCTAACTACAGAAAAAGATTTTACTACTACACGAAGTCACAGAAGCGAGGCCTTTTCTTTTTAGTGCTCCTTGTGATTGCCATTCAGCTTTATATCTATTATCCTAGGTCATCTGATCAACATATAGTTGATCAGTATTCTACCCTTTTTAACGATGAGTATCAGAAGCAGATTAGTCTCTTAGATAGTATTAATACTATTGCTATAGCTAAGCGAGATACGATCTATCCTTTTAACCCCAACTTTATTACAGATTATCGAGGCTTTGTTTTAGGAATGTCTACAGCGGAGATAGATCGGTTATTGTTATTCCGAAAGGAGAATAAGTATGTCAATTCTGCTAAAGAATTTCAACAAGTTACTCAAGTTTCAGACGAATGGCTGAAGACCTATAGTACTTATTTTAAGTTCCCAGATTGGGTGAATAACCCTAAGGTGAAACGAGAATATGTTGAGTATAGTAAGCCTAAAGTAGATGTCCCTGTAGTAGCAATATGTATAAATAGTGCAACTTTAGAAGACTTACAGAAAGTCAGAGGAATAGGCCCGTATTATGCAGATAAGATTATGAAAGAAAGGGAGAAGTACGGCGGTTTTGTGTCCATACAGCAGTTAAGGTTTGTGTATGGGCTTTCTGAAGAGGTTGTAAATGAATTATATAGGCATTTTAAAGTGATGAATGCCCCAACTGTTACAACTTTAAATATCAATGAAGCCTCTATAAATCAATTGAAAGAATTACCCTATATGAATTATTATATCGCAAGAGAAGTAGTTAAGCATAGGAGTATGAACGGATATTTTGTTAATAAAGAAGGATTACTACAAATTGAGAAATTCCCTATTGACAAAATTGATATAATTAGTTTATATTTGAGATTTACGAATTAAAACTATCAACCATGAATTTTGAATACAATGAAACTCAAGCAATGATTGCTCAATCTATAAGAGACTTTGCAGAACAACATATTCGTCCACATATTATGGAATGGGACGAAGCTCAAATCTTTCCTGTAGATTTATTTAAAAAACTAGGAGAGATGGGATATATGGGAGTTTTAGTTCCTGAAGAATACGGAGGATCGGGACTAGGTTACCACGAATATATCACTATCGTAGAAGAGATTTCTAAAGTTGACTCATCTATTGGTTTATCAGTAGCAGCACATAACTCATTATGTACTAATCATATTTTATCATTTGCCAATGAAGAACAAAAGAAAAGATGGTTACCTAAGCTAGCGACAGCAGAGTGGATTGGTGCATGGGGATTGACAGAGCACAACACTGGATCTGATGCAGGAGGTATGAGTACTACAGCTGTGAAAGATGGTGATCACTGGATCTTAAATGGAGCGAAGAACTTTATCACTCACGCTATCTCTGGTAACGTTGCAGTTGTTATCGTTCGTACAGGAGAGAAAGGTGATTCTCACGGGATGACAGCTTTCGTAGTAGAGAAGGGTACACCTGGATTCTCTAGTGGTAAGAAAGAAAATAAATTAGGAATGCGTGCATCTGAGACTGCAGAACTTATCTTTGATAACTGTCGTGTACCTGATGCTAACCGTTTAGGAGAAGTAGGAGAAGGGTTCATTCAAGCGATGAAAGTATTAGATGGAGGGCGTATCTCTATTGGTGCATTATCATTAGGTATTGCTAAAGGAGCTTATGAAGCGGCATTAAAATACTCAAAAGAGAGAGTTCAATTCGGAAAACCAATTAGCCAATTCCAAGCTATCGGTTTTAAATTAGCTGATATGGCTACTGAGATTGAGTGTTCTGAGTTATTATTACACAAAGCAGCTTTCTTAAAAAACAATAACAAACCGATGACTAAGATCGGAGCTATGGCGAAGATGTATGCGTCTGAAGTATGTGTGAAAGTATCTACAGAAGCGATCCAAATCCATGGAGGATATGGATATACTAAGGACTTCCCAGTAGAGAAGTTCTTCCGTGATTCGAAGTTGTGTACTATCGGAGAAGGAACTACAGAGATTCAAAAATTAGTTATCTCTCGTAACATTTTAAAAGACTAATCAGATTAGGCGATATATAAGAAAGGGAAGCTACTGAGCTTCCCTTTTTTGTTGTCGTTCATGGAATGCTGTCGCCATAAGACTTAATGCGCCATCACCCACTATATTACACGCAGTACCAAAACTGTCTTGTAGTGCGAATATGGTTAATACTAATGCTATCCCTGTATCATCGAAGCCCAGCATAGAGGTTATTAATCCTAAGGATGCCATTAGCGCTCCCCCAGGTACACCAGGTGCTCCTAGAGCGAATACGCCTAGCAAAAGCACAAAGAGAATCAATGTGCTAACATCAGGTAAATGCCCATAAAGGACTAAGGATACTGTCATCACAAAGAAGGTCTCTGTAACCATAGCACCACATAAGTGTACGTTAGAAAAGAACGGAATAGTGAAGTTCGTAATCTCTGGTTTCAGTACCTTGCTCTTATGTGCCGATTGTAGAGCCACACCTAAGCTAGCCGCTGAAGACATCGTGCCTAATGCTGTTAGATAGGTCGGTCCATAATGTCTGAGTACTTCCCATGGGTTCTTTTTAGCGTACAGACCTGCGATCGTGTATAAGATGGCGATCCATACGATATGAGCTAAGATCACGATGATAATCACGATTAAGAATATAGGTAATTGGGACTGTATGCTACCTACATAACTAAGCAAAGCAAAATTACATGCAATGTATAGAGGTAATAAAGGAACTAGTACTCTATTGACTAATAATAACACGATCTCTTTAAAATGATCGAAGGCGATTTCTAGTGGTTTAGACTGCGTCCATAGAATACCTAAACCTATCATGAGTGCAAGTACTAAGGAAGTCATCACATCGAATATAGGTGGAATGTCTAGTTTAAAAAGCATTTCAGGTAATGCTCTTCCCGTAGCAGCAGTAGAGGGGATATCTAGCCAAGGTAATATAGTGTATCCTAATGAACCACTGAATAGTCCTGCTCCCACACTCGATATATAGGCTATAGCTAGGGAGAACCCTATAATAACAGAAGACTTCTGATCTAGCTTAGCGATAGACGATACGATAAATCCTAAGATGATTAAAGGAACTAAAAATAAGATTAATTGCCCTAAAATATGTTTCGTTGACAAGATGACTTGAAGTAGAATATCATTTAGATAAGGTCCTACTAATAGACCGATGATTACTCCTGATATTAATCTAACGATAGTATTGTTTACTAATTTCTTTAGCATAGCGTAGAAGGTATAAAAAAGGGAAAGCACAGGCCCTCCCTCATTATCTTTATTTATCACTGTATTTTGTTACCATAAGGCTAAGTGCTCCATCTCCTGTAATATTACATGCAGTACCGAAGCTATCTTGTAATGCAAATATCGTTAAGGTTAATGCAATACCAGCATCGTCAAAACCTAGTACGGAAGCGATGATACCTAATGAGGCCATTACAGTACCGCCAGGTACACCAGGTGCTCCGATAGCGAAAATACCTAGTAGTAGTACGAATAAGATCATCGTACCCAGCGTAGGTAATGTACCATATAACACTTGAGATACAGTCATCACGAAGAATACTTCTGTCAATACTGATCCACATAAGTGTATATTAGAGAAGAACGGAATAGTGAAGTTCGTGATCTCAGGTTTTAGCACTTTACTTTTGTGTGCAGACTGTAGTGCTACACCTAGAGAAGCCGCTGAAGACATCGTCCCTACTGCTGTTAGGTAAGCAGGAGGATAGTGTTTAATAACTTCCCATGGATTCTTACCAGAGTATATCCCTGCTATCGTATATAACACACCTAACCAAATGAAGTGTGCCACTATCACGATAAGAATCACAGTTAAGAACACAGGTAGCTGTGACTGTATAGACCCTTCATAACTAAGTAATGCAAAGTTTGCCATAATATAGAATGGCAATACAGGTACTAATACTCTATTCACTAATAATAGTACGATACCTTTAAAAGAATCAAATGCACGCTCTAGTGGTTTAGACTCTGTCCATAGAATACCGATACCAATCATTAAGGCAAGTGTCAGAGAAGTCATTACTCCAAAAACTGGCGGTATATCTAGCTTAAACAACATCGCAGGAAGCTCCTTAAGAGTCTCCACATTGTTCTCTATCTGTAAGTGAGGGATAATGTTAAACCCTAGTGTACTACTAAAGAACCCTGCTCCGATACTAGATAAGTAAGCAATAATAATAGAGAAACCGATTATACCAGTCTGTCCCTTGTCTAGTTTAGCGATAGAAGATACTACGAATCCTAGAATGATCAGCGGTACTAAGAACAGAATGATCTGACCTAGTATATGTCTCGTTGATAAGATGATTTGTAGTAAGCTGTCTGTAAGATATGGTCCTATGACTAGACCAACTATCACCCCTAGTAAAAGTTTTACTATTGTATTACTAAAGAATTTCTTCATGTTCTGATACCTGTATTTTTGATTAAAGTACTAAATTATTCAAAGCAAAGATATTTATAAACCTTGTTTTTTATTAGTCATTTTCAGAATATACCATATATATGGTAGTCGAGGTAGGGAGGTATAATATAGGATGTTAGTAATGATATGTTTTTGTTGATATAGTTTGGTTCGGAGACAGATTTAGTGTCGTTCGGAAAAGGGGTCTTTATCCTAGTAAAAACCGAGGTTTTTCCGAACAACTTCCGAACAATGTGCTTAGTAAAGCGTAACCAATTTCTTGTAAGCCTTGTCAATAAAGAGTTGATAAGGATTATCGTTTTCTCATAAATATCTATTTTAACCAAATCAGATCATTTTCTCCAAAGTAGGTCAACTCTAAAATGAATAGGGTGTTTATAAGGAGTTTATGAATTGTTACTTCATTAAATATTCGTAATATTAACCTATTGGAAATATGAATAGGCATGAAGAGCGTTTTAGAAACAGATCGATTAGCATTAAGAGAATTAACTACTGCAGATGCAGCGCACTTTTATCAACTAAACCTTAATCCTAATGTGATGCGCTATACAGGAGATGATGCTTTTGACAGTGTGGATGATGCGCATACTTTCTTAGCTAATTATAGCGATTATGAGAGAAACGGATATGGACGATGGGCAGTTATTCGTAAGGAAGACAATGCGTTCTTAGGATGGTGTGGGCTGAAGTACAATGCTGATATAGATAAGACAGATATAGGCTTTCGCTTCTATGAGGAGCATTGGAATATGGGGTATGCTACCGAGAGCGCAAAGGCGTGTTTAGAATATGGATTTACAACCTTAGGGCTACACTGTATTATTGGTAGAGCGATGAAAGAGAATATCGCATCGATTAAAGTATTAGAGAAAATAGAACTAGTCTATGAGAATGATTTTGACTTCGATGAGCATATAGGCGTGTTGTATGTAATAGCACAGTAGAGGCGGCAATACTTTTTGACTAAATAGTATAAAAAATAGAACTGAAATGGATAAAGAAATAAAAGAATATACAAAGCAAGAATTAGGGATATCAGCTATGTCTATTGGCCAATTAAAACGGATAAGAGTATTAGCAAAAGCGTTATTAATCTTAATTTTATCACAGGTATTGTTAGTAATACTATTTGATCTTTTTTTAAGTGATACACTTCAACCTTTAATGAGTCAATTTTTCCTTATCATAATAGCGGGTTTTATAGATGGTAAATTGTTTGGTTTAGGATTGTGTTTCTTATTAGCCTTCTTAATATTTGTGTATATATGTTATCTTCTATATAGATTTAGTACATCTTTAAAAATAGCTTTAGAGATGAAGAACAGTAATAAGTTAGAATATAGTTTAGGTAATCTTAGTAGGATAACTATACTTATCACTAGTTCTGTTTTAGTAGGTATTATTACTGCATTTATAATTTTTTTCTCAGTTATTAAGTCATGAATAATCAAGTAAATCAACATAGTGAAGATAGCAATCAAAAGTTAGTGCTAACAGAACAATCACTACTCTACTTAAAACGTATTAGTAAGTGGGTTATACCTTTAATTGTTGTATGTGGAGTCATTAGTTTAGTCAGTTTTTTTGAACTATTTGTGAGGTTATCAAAACAAGAATATCTGCCTGTTTTAATGAATCTGTTAAGTTTTGTATTAAGTAGTTATTCATGTATGCATTTGTTCTTTTTAAGTAGACGAATCAGAAAGACCATTATTCATAATTCTGAAGAATTTTTAGAAGACACTTTCAGTACTATTCGAAAGTTATTGTTTGTTTTCTGTTTATTCTTTATAATTAATTTAGTTATGACAGTCATTATAGGATTCGTAAGATAGAGAAGTAGGAGAATGATTTTGACTTCGATGGTCATGTAGGTGTATTGTATGTAATAACACGGTAGAAACATAATACTTTGTGTCTAACATAATACATTCTTAATGATGATCCTTATTTGATGTAAGATACTAATGAATTGTTTCTCATAAGCTTTTTTTAAAAGAATAGCTCTATCTGTCTAGTATGTCATTCCGACGAAGGAGGAATCTCATATTATAAGACATGCTGTATATGATACAAAGTGTTATGTTTTAAACCTAATCTGTTCAATATAGCATTCTTTATCTGAGTTAGTATACGAAAAACGGTTAATAGTATAAAAGCTATTAACCGTTTTTTTATGGCTATAAGTCAACAAGAATAAATAAACACCTCAATGTACTAGAGTTTATCCACATCACTAAAACTGTGAACCGCGAACTGATAACAGTAAACTGTTAACCAATCCCCATTCGCGCAGTAAATACTCCCATTCGCGCACTCGTTTTTTTAGAAGTTGTGTTGTCAGATTACGTTTGTGATAGAGTTAATCAAGAAGAAAGATGAGAACACTACTATGTTTGTTATTAACCATGTGTTTAGGTGCTTTACAGGCACAACAGATTCAACTATCGGGTACAGTGGTAAACGATAAGAATAAACCAATCGAGAATGTGAATGTATACCTTGAAGATAGCTTTGAAGGAGGATTGACCGATGCGAAAGGGCATTTCAGTTTTATAGTTACAGATACAGTAGTGAGTGGCGTACTGAAGTTAATGCACCCACAGTATGGCAATCTAGATGTAGAGATCAATACAAAGGAGAATTATAATGAACATTTTGTGTTAAGTGGGCAAGATGAGGTGATGGGAGAGATACTTATTACTACGAATAGTAAGAATAAGAGAGGACGCGCAGAGAGTATAGGATTAAATGCGATGGATGTAGTGAGTACTGCGGGTAGCCCTGGTAATATTATGGGAGTCCTAAGTACCATGCCAGGAGCGCAGACCAATGGAGAAGATGGGAGGCTACTGATACGTGGAGGTAGAGCAGAGGAGAGTGGTATATTCGTCAATGGTGTAAGGGTGTTTCAGCCTTATACTTCTTCGGTGGGTAATGTACCTGTGCGTTCTAAGTTTAATCCATTTCTGTTTAAGGGAATGTCCTTCTCAGCAGGAGGGTATAGCGCAGAGTTTGGAGATGCGCTATCAGGAGTATTACAGTTAGATACATCAGATGAGATAGATCCTTCACGTAGAGATTACTCTATCTCTACTGTAGGAGGGAGCTTCGCGCAGACACATCAGTGGGGCAAGAACTCGCTGTCATATAGTCTAAACTATCTAAACTTAGGAGCCTATACTGCAGTGGTAAGACAGCGATATAATACTAAAAAACCATTCTCTACAGCTTCTGGAGAGATGATGTATAAGCGCGAGATTAAGGACGGAGGATATAAACTATATACTGCTGTAGACTTCTCTACCATTAAGTATGAGCAAGAGATACAACCAAGTAATCGAGTAGATACACTAGGCTTTAAGTCGAGTAATGTGTATATGAATAGTGTGTTCTTTAAGAAGCTTACTCCTTATATGAGACTTGATATTGGTACAGGGTTAGGGTATATGGATTATACAGGAGATAGCAATGATTTGAGTGTAAAGAAGATTAGTTGGGATGTGAATCAGAAGGTGAAGTTGTCTTATCAGTGGAATGGGCAGTTTCAGTTTTTTGTTGGGGTAGATGTACAGGCTTCTAAGTTAGATTTGACGAGAAGTAAAGGAAGTAGAGCAGAAGACTTAGGTACGGATGCGAATAGATGGGCATTGTTTTTTGAGAACAATTGGAAGATAACATCAGACTTGTCATTGAGAGCTGGTTTGAGAACGAGTAAGTATTCAGAGATAGAAGATTGGACAGTGGAGCCACGAGCGATGCTGACGTATCAGATGACATCTAAGCATCAGATGTCTTTCTCTTATGGGGTGTTTAATCAAGCGATGAACTTAGAACAGTCATTAGCAGTGAAACAAGAAGACTGGATGCAGGCTAATCATTATATACTGAACTATACTTATGAGTTTAGAAAACGTCTATTGAGAGCAGAGATGTTCTATAAAGATTACAGTAAGTTGTTATTAACTCCACTGGGTAAACCAAGTGAGTATGCACAGTTAGGAGAGGGGTATGCAAAGGGATTTGATTTGTTTTGGAAAGATAATATCACGTTTAAGAATTTTAGCTATTGGGTAACCTATACTTACATTGACTCTCAACGTAAAGAGATGTATTGGAACGAATGGATACAGCCGTCTTATGTAGTGAAGCACAATTTCTCTGTGGTGACGAAGTACTGGATAGAGCAATGGAAGTCTCAGGTGAGTATGACGTATAACTACAGTAGCCCACGTCACTTTCACGATATAAATACAACTAATAAAGCTACTTATGAGAGTAGTCCCATACACAATGTAAGTATGAGCTGGGCTTATCTATTCAGTGGGCAAAAGATAGTGTACTTATCAGTAGATAATTTGTTAGGACGCAATCCTGTGTATGCTTATCAGTTTAATCAACGAGGGGGACAACCTGATATCACAAATGCCTCTGCAAAGCGATTTATATATGTAGGGTTTATGTGGACAATAAGTGCTGATAAGAAGAAAAACCAATTAGAGAATTTGTAAAACAACTTAAACATTAGAAACAACAGTTCGCGCAGTTCGTTTTTTAAAGATTTGATAGTCAGTGTAGATTTGTTGTGTAATTAAATAATTAGAAAGATGAAAAAGTTATTGATTTTATTATTCAGTGTATTTAGTGTAATGAGTTTCGGACAATCTAAATACGAGGCAGGAATGCAAAAAGCGATGCAACAATGGCAAAGTGGGCAATCGAAAGAAGCAGTGGCTATGCTAGACCGCATAGCGATGTCTGATAAAGAGAATTGGATACCAGTGTACTACAAGGTGTTTATAAGTATCACAGGAGGGTTTAGTAATCCGCAGGCTGATAATATAGAAGATATCGTAGCAGCTAACCGCGTACTAATAGACCAATGGTTAGAAAAGGGAGGAAGTGAGTGGTATGTATTAAAAGGAATGAATGAGACACTAGAGTTAATTACTGATCCGATGAATAAGGGGATGGTACAGACTCCAATTATCAATAAAGCGTATGATAAGTCGATAGAGTTAGATCCTACTAATCCGAGAGCGGTGTACTCTGTGGCAAGTTTTCAGATTAATAGCGCTAAGTTTATGAAGGTAGATATGACTTATTACTGTAAGATGCTAGAGAAGTCGATAGAGCTATTCGATAAACAGAAGAGTGATGTGCCATTTTATCCATCATGGGGGAAAGATTGGGCATTAAAAACACAAGAATTGTGTAAAGGGAAATAATTGTTACTGTCTTTGTTGTAATTTAGATTTTTATACATGAGAACTATGGTTATTAATTGGCGTCGACATATTCTATTAGCTACCAGCTTTGGATTGATTTTAAGTTTAATGATATCTTACTATTCTTTTCAAGATAAAGGGATGAGTTTTTTTGAGTTGTTTGGTAATGCTCGTTTTCAAAAAGCTACATTCTCTTCATTTGTATTATCAGTACTGATCTATCTGTCTAATTTTATTACAAGCACTTTAGTTTGTTGGGGGATAGAGAGGCATGAAAAAAAGATAAAAGGACAGTTAAGTAAGAAGGTTAGTAATATAGCGTTCTTTATAAATGGTATCATTACTTCTGTTACTGCCTATTATCTGTTCTTAGCTATAATGCTCAATATCTTTTATGGTTTATCGTTTAAAGACTTTTACAATGGAGATCATATGCGCTTTGGTAACTTCTTAGCAATTGTGTTGATTAGTGTATTTATTTTACTTGTTGTATTCATATTTGCTTATAATGATCAATTAAGGTTGTTAGAGTTGAAGAATAAGGAAATAGAGATAGAATTACAGAAGAGTCAGATAGAGAGTATGAAAGAGCAGCTATCGCCACACTTCTTGTTTAACAATATGAATGTACTGATAAGTACAATACAAGAGGATCCTGTTAAGGCAGAACAGTTCGCCCGTTCGTTCTCTAAAATTTATAGGTATGTATTAGAAAGATTAGACAATACATCATGTGCTCTATCTGATGAGGTAGCTTTTATAAAAGACTATGTATATCTACTCAATGTGCGTTATGATAATGCTATTGATTTCAGAATTAGTGATGAGGTGATGCACTATAGCGATATACAAGTACCTACGTTATGTCTACAGATTTTGATAGAGAATGTAGTAAAGCACAATATAATTCCTTCTGATGGAAAAATTAGTGTGATACTTACTGTAGAAGATAATGGTTTAGTGCTGTGGAATGAAAGATGTGCGAAGCCTAAACAAGTAGATTCAACTGGATTAGGACTTCAGAATTTGTCTAAGCGAAGTCTGTTGTTGTTTAAACAAGATATTGTGATAAAAGATTTAGAAGATAGTTTTAGCGTTAGAATACCTTTAGTTAGAAAAGACAGCTGATGAAAATAGTAATTATAGAAGACGAGAAGCCTGCAGCAAGGCTGTTAAGTAGAGAATTAGAAAAACTTGGGTTAGAAGTACAGCATACGCTGTATTCTGTAAGTGAGGCTATCCCTTGGTTTGTGCAACATGAGCACCCAGACTTGATATTTGCTGATATACAGTTAGCGGATGGGCTGTCATTAGAGATATTCGAACAAGTAGAGATTAAGAGTGCTATCATCTTTGTCACAAGTTTTGATCACTATGCGATTAAGGCATTTAAACTAAACAGCATTGATTATCTACTAAAGCCAATAGAGCCAACAGAACTATTAGGTGCTATTAATAAATACAAGTCACAACAACGCAGTACAACACAGACCGTAGAAAACCTTAGGCAAAGTATAGGTGGGAATAGTTATGCAAAACGGCTGATGATAAAAGTGGGGATGCAGATAAAGATGGTGTTGGTAGATGAGGTGGTGTGTTTTTATAGAGAGGATAGAGGAGTGTATGTCTCTACAGTAGAAGGAAAGACTCATCTGCTAGAAGAAGGCTCTATAGAAGCAGCTATTAAAATGGTCAACCCAGAGAAGTTCTTTCGAGTGAATAGATCTCAAGTAGTGTGTATCGATTATATAGAACAGATCGTACAACTGTCTACTGCTCGATTAAAACTAACGATGAGGAATTATACAGATGAGGTGATTGTGAGTAGAGAAAGAGTGAGTGAATTTAAGAGCTGGTTAGCGGAGAATTAGTAAGAAGTAAAAAGGATAATAGTAGTCCTAGATTTATTTAGTAATTTGGTGAGGATAAATAATACCTATTATTAATGAATGAAGGTTACGAACAAATCACAGAGAGTAATATAAAAGTACTTACTTCTATGCATAGTGGTTTAGGACTATTAGGAACTTATATGAATCGGGTAAGTTATGTGACGATGTTACTTTCTTTAGGAGGAGTAGGGTATACATTATACTATATGAAGTATAAGGTAAAACCCCCAATGTTTGATAACCCAGCGTTAGATGATCGACTAATGACAGAAGATACCTGTTTAATATTAGCAGGGGGTTGTGTGATTTTCTTTTTGATTAATGTACACCTGATGAATAGTAGTAAGAAATTGAGAAAAGCTGTGGATGTGAATAATGTGGAGTTATTAGAGAGTGGATTAATGAGCGTGAGCTGGAGTATGAGGATTATGGGGATATTTATTATGCTGTTAGTATCCTCTTTTATCGGCTGGATTGCTTATTCATTAGTGATAATTGATTTACCTTAATTTGTTTGAATGATGACAAAAGAATTTGTGTTTACTCAAAAGATACAGTCATATTTGAGAAGTATTGGTAGATGGGGAGCGTTTATAGCTGTGTGTAATTTGATGTTAAGTGTCTTATTAGTGATTATGTTTGGGATAGCATATTCAGATAAGATGATAGTCGTTTTCACTTTAGCTATTTTGTTTTTTCTTCAATTAGTTTCTGTAATAGGAATGTTAAACTATAGTATAGGCTTAAAGTCAGCCATTAGAAATCATGATAGAGAAGGGCTAGAGTATGCAATAGAAGGGATTAAAGGTTATTTTAAATATCTGTTCTTCACACTGTGTTTAGCATTTTTAGCTTTAGGAATAGGTTTGCTTTTAGTAGGATGGTAAGTGTATAGAAGTTAGCTGTTTGGTCAGCTGTTTTATGTACTAATACCTTAGTAGATAGTATAGGAAACAATGTGATCTTAAGTATTCGTATAGAATTTTTGAAATTGTTGTTTTTGGGAGGGAAACCTCAAAGAGTGGGTAATAATTAGGTAAGAGGCTCTAAGAATGTTCACACTCGTTTCTATGGCTGTTAGTTCTCTATCTTTATTTCTTAGATAAACGATAAGTATTTGTTTTTAAGTATATGTTTTTTAAAAAAAGATGTTTTTTTATTGTGATGAATAAAAAAAGTTTTACTTTTGCACCACTAATGAGAGGAGGTGTATGAAAACATGTTAATCATTCCAATTAAAGACGGAGAAAATATCGATAGAGCACTTAAGCGCTATAAAAGAAAATTTGACAGAACAGGAACTTTACGTCAGTTAAGATCTCGTCAGGCATTCTTAAAACCGTCTGTACTTAAAAGAGACAAAATGCAAAAAGCTGCATACGTTCAACACTTGAAAGATTCAGTAGAAATCTAATAAGTATTGAATATTAAAAAATAACCGTTGTAATAAAGTATTAACTTTGTTGCAACGGTTTTTTTTATGTTTGAAAATTTAGAAAAGTTTATTGAGTATATACAGAAAGAAAGAAAGTATTCTGACAAGACGGTTTTAGCCTATCAGAACGATATTGGAGATTATGTGTCTTTCTTAGAGCAACTGTCGTTAGATTATCTAAAGGCAGGATATGATGGTGTTCGTCTCTGGATAGTGAAGTTATCCGAAGAGGGACTGACTAATCGGTCTATAAATAGAAAGACTAGTGCGCTGAGTTCTTTTTATAAATTCTTGTTGAAGATAGGGGAGGTAGAGACTAATCCGCTTTACTTACATCGATCTTTAAAAGTGGAAAAAAAGTTGCAATTGCCTTTTTCTATAAAAGAGATTGATGCAGTACGTACGATGTTTGAAGGTAAGGAGGATTTTAATTCTCTGAGAGATTTGCTGATTGTGGAGATGTTGTATTGTCTTGGGCTTCGTAGAGCAGAGTTGGTTGCTTTAGATGTGGATGATATAGATTTTTATTTGCATCAAGTGCGTATTTTAGGAAAGGGGTCAAAACAGCGCATCGTACCATTATTAGGTAGTGTAGAAGTGTTATTGAAAAAATATCTTGAATCAAGAAGTTTAGTCTTGAGTTCTGTGGTGGGTATTAAGGGACTTTTGGTAACAGAATCTGGTAAGAAAGTTGATGAAATGTTTGTTTATCGAGTAATAAATTCATACTTTAGTAATGCAACAACAAAGGAGAAGAAAAGCCCTCATATGTTGCGTCACTCTTTTGCTACGCACCTTTTAGAAGGAGGAGCAGATATTAATTCAATTAAAGAATTAATGGGGCATGAAAGCTTATCAACAACACAAGGATATGCACAGATTAATCTAAGTGAGTTGAAGAAAGTGTATCAAAGTTCGCATCCAAGAGGGAAGAATAAAGAAAAATAACCTTTTAAAACCGTTAATTATGAAAGTAAACATTCAAGCTATTAATTTCAATGTGGATCGTAAGTTGGTAGATTTTGCAAACGAGCGTTTGTCAAAAATCGAAAAGTATTATGATAAGATAGTTTCAGTAGATGTTTTTTTTAAATTAGAGAACACAAATGAAAAAGAAAATAAGATTACAGAAATAAAAGTACTGGTTCCGGGTGACGAGATGATTGTTAAAAAAACGTGTAAGACTTTCGAAGAAGGTTTAGATGCTGGAGCAGATGCACTAGAGCGATTAGTGGTAAAACACAAAGAGAAAATCAAAGCTCATTAATTTAAAAAAATAAGTAAATTGTTTTTTTTAATCAATAAAATATATACATTTGCAGTCCGTTAGAAATAGCGGACTTTTTCTATTGAGTCATTTGCCGGTGTAGCTCAGCTGGCTAGAGCAGCTGATTTGTAATCAGCAGGTCGTGGGTTCGAGTCCCTCCATCGGCTCAAAGAAAAGTAATATCAAACACAGTTTGAGGGGAGATACTCAAGCGGCCAACGAGGACGGACTGTAAATCCGTTGGGAAACCTTCGCAGGTTCGAATCCTGCTCTCCCCACAGAGAATAAGAAGCATCAAGCCGGTGTAGCTCAGGGGTAGAGTGCTTCCTTGGTAAGGAAGAGGTCACGGGTTCAAATCCCGTCATTGGCTCAGGTTTTTTTATTATATTTGAACACTAATTATATAACTAAGATTAAATTATTAAATCATGGCAAAGGAAACTTTTGATCGTTCGAAACCGCACTTAAACATCGGTACTATCGGACACGTTGACCACGGTAAAACTACTACTACTGCTGCTATTACTAAAGTATTAGCTGACGCAGGATTCTCAGAAGCTCGTTCATTTGATTCAATTGATAATGCTCCAGAAGAAAAAGAGCGTGGTATTACAATTAATACTTCTCACGTAGAGTACCAAACAAAAAACCGTCACTATGCACACGTTGACTGTCCAGGTCACGCGGATTACGTGAAAAACATGGTTACTGGTGCTGCTCAGATGGATGGTGCTATCTTAGTAGTTGCTGCTACTGATGGACCAATGCCACAAACTCGTGAGCACATCCTTTTAGGACGTCAGGTAGGTATTCCAAGAATCGTTGTATTCTTAAACAAAGTTGACTTAGTTGATGATGCTGAGTTATTAGAGCTTGTTGAGATGGAAGTAAGAGATTTATTATCTTTCTACCAATACGATGGTGATAATGGACCAGTAGTTCAAGGTTCTGCTTTAGGAGCATTAAACGGAGAGCAAAAATGGGTTGACGCATTATTACACTTAATGGAAGAAGTTGATGCTTGGATCGAAGAGCCAGTACGTGACAACGAGAAACCATTCTTAATGCCAGTAGAAGACGTATTTACAATTACAGGACGTGGAACTGTTGCTACAGGACGTATCGAAACTGGAGTTGCTAATACAGGAGATGCTGTTGAAATCATCGGTATGGGAGCTGACAAATTAACTTCTACTATTACAGGAGTTGAGATGTTCCGTAAAATCTTAGACCGTGGAGAAGCTGGAGATAACGTAGGTTTATTATTGAGAGGTATTGACAAAACTGATATCCGTCGTGGTATGGTTATTTGTAAACCAGGTTCAGTAAAACCACACGCTAAATTCAAAGCTGAGGTTTATATCTTGAAAAAAGAAGAAGGTGGACGTCACACTCCATTCCATAACAACTACCGTCCACAGTTCTACGTACGTACAACTGACGTAACTGGAACTATCCAATTACCAGAAGGAGTAGAGATGGTTATGCCTGGAGATAACTTAACTATCACTGTTGAGTTATTAAGCCCAATCGCTTTATCAGTAGGTTTACGTTTCGCTATCCGTGAAGGTGGTAGAACAGTAGGTGCTGGTCAGGTAACTGAAATTATTGACTAATTATTTAGTATAAATAAGTTCCAAAAGTCAGTGGTTACGGCCACTGACTTTTATTAACAAACGGGTGTAGTTCAAGGGTAGAATAGCGGTCTCCAAAACCGTTGATGGGGGTTCGAATCCCTCCACCCGTGCAAAAACAATATTAACATGGCAAAGGTTTTTAATTACATATCTGATGCTTTCACAGAGTTAAAAAGTAATGTTACTTGGTCTCCGTGGTCAGAAGTTCAACGATACACTATAATAGTTGCTATTTTTGCAATTTTGTTTTCTTTAGCAACGTGGGGTGTAGACACTGCGTTCGGAAGAGTTTTAGGAGTATTTTATAATTGGGCTACTGCATAGAGAAAATTAAAGAAAGATTATGGCTGATACAAGTGTCAAAAAATGGTATGTGGTTCGTGCGGTAAGTGGACAGGAGAATAAGGTTAAGAATTATATCGAAACTGAAATTACTCGTTTAGGTTTATCAGATTACTTATCACAGGTATTAGTTCCTACTGAAAAAGTAGTAACTGTAAAAGATGGTAAAAAGAAGACTACGGAACGTGTTTACTTTCCAGGTTATGTTATGATTGAAGCTAACTTAACAGGAGAAGTTCCTCACGCTATTAAATCGATAACAGGAGTTATTGGTTTCTTAGGAGGTGAAAGAGGTGGAGATCCACTTCCTTTACGTGAGTCAGAAGTAAACAGAATGTTAGGTAGAGTTGATGAACTAGCTGTAAAAGTTGAGTCAGGATCTATTCCTTATGAAGTAGGAGAGTCAGTGAAAGTTATCGACGGGCCATTCAATGGATTCGATGGAACAATCGAAAACATTAATGAAGAGAAACGTAAACTAGAAGTAATGGTTAAGATTTTCGGAAGAAAAACACCATTAGAATTAAGTTTTACACAAGTAGAAAAATTATAATGTTACAATAGTCACATCTTGGCTTCCAAATGAGATGTGCCAAATTTTTTTAAGAAATGGCAAAAGAAATTAGTAAAGTAGTTAAACTACAAGTTAAGGGAGGTGCTGCGAACCCATCGCCACCGGTTGGACCTGCTTTGGGGGCTGCTGGAGTTAACATCATGGAGTTCTGTAAGCAATTTAATGCTAGAACACAAGATAAACCAGGCAAAGTTTTACCAGTACAAATTACTGTTTACAAAGACAAATCATTTGACTTTGTTGTTAAAACGCCACCTGCTGCTGTTCAATTATTAGAGGCTGCGAAAGTGAAATCTGGATCTGGTGAGCCTAATAGAAAAAAAGTAGCTAGCGTAACTTGGGAACAAGTTCGTGCTATTGCGGAAGACAAAATGCCTGATTTAAATGCATTTACTGTTGAGGCAGCTATGAGTATGATAGCTGGTACTGCAAGATCTATGGGAATATCAGTAACAGGAACAGCTCCTTTTTAATTGTAAAAGAAAGAAGAAATGGCAAAATTAACGAAAAAGCAAAAAGAGGCTGCTGCTAAAATTGAAAAGAATAGATTGTATTCTTTGAAAGATGCATCTGCATTGATTAAAGAAGTTGCTTCTGCAAAATTTGACGAGTCTGTAGATATCGCTGTACGTTTAGGAGTTGATCCACGTAAAGCAAATCAAATGGTTCGTGGTGTGGTTACGTTACCTCACGGAACAGGTAAAGATGTAAGAGTGTTAGCATTGGTTACTCCTGATAAAGAAGCTGAAGCTACAGCTGCTGGGGCTGACTATGTTGGACTAGATGAGTACTTACAAAAGATCAAAGACGGTTGGACAGATGTTGATGTAATCATCACTATGCCTGCTGTTATGGGTAAATTAGGTCCTTTAGGTCGTATTTTAGGGCCAAGAGGTTTAATGCCAAACCCTAAAACAGGAACTGTTACTATGGACGTAGCGAAAGCTGTTCAAGAAGTGAAAGCTGGTAAAATCGATTTTAAAGTTGATAAAACTGGTATTGTTCACGCATCTATCGGTAAAGTTTCTTTCGAAGCTGATAAAATTACTGAGAATGCAGCTGAATTAATCCAAACATTAATCAAATTGAAACCAACTGCAGCTAAAGGTACTTATATCAAGTCTATTAATATATCTAGTACTATGAGCCCTGCTATTGCTTTAGACCCTAAAGCAGTATAATTGGTAAATAAAAAATTATTCGTATGACTAGAGAACAGAAAGCAGTAGCGATAGAAGAATTAAAAGCTAAGTTAGCTGACGCTAATATCTTCTATATCGCTGATATATCAGGATTGAATGCTGAAGTTACTTCAAACTTAAGAAGAGCTTGTAATAAAGCTGGAATTAAAATTGAAGTAGTTAAGAATACATTGCTTGCTAAAGCAATGGAAGCTTCAGATAGAAATTATGAAGAGCTACCTTCTACTTTAAAAGGGAACAGTGCTGTTTTATTTGCAGATGTTGCAAATGGACCTGCTAAAATTATCAAAGACTTTAGAAAAAAATCTGATATTCCAGCTTTAAAAGGAGCTTATATCAACGAGGAAATCTATATCGGAGATAACAATTTAGATGCATTAGTTGCTATTAAATCTAAAGAAGAAGTTATTGGAGAAATCATTGGATTACTTCAATCACCAGCTCAAAGAGTTATTTCAGCTCTTAAAAACCAATTTAAAGACGAAGAATAGTCGACGACTAGATCTAGTTTTTAAAGTTCATCAGAACGCACATTAATAAATTATATTTTTACAAATCATTAAAAGATAGAAAAATGGCAGATTTGAAACAATTCGCAGAACAATTAGTTAACTTAACTGTAAAAGAAGTTAACGAATTAGCAACTATATTAAAAGATGAGTACGGAATCGAACCAGCTGCTGCTGCTGTAGTAGTTGCAGGAGGTGCAGGAGGTGATGCTGCTGAAGAGCAAACAGAATTCACTGTAGTATTAAAAGAAGCTGGAGCTTCTAAATTAGCTGTAGTTAAAGCTGTTAAAGAATTAACAGGTTTAGGATTAAAAGAAGCTAAAGATATCGTAGATTCTACACCAGCTAACATCAAAGAAGGAGTTTCTAAAGATGAGGCTGAAGGTCTTAAAAAAGCATTAGAAGAAGCTGGAGCTG
Source organism: Myroides sp. (assembly GCF_032073645.1). Taxonomy (NCBI): domain Bacteria; kingdom Pseudomonadati; phylum Bacteroidota; class Flavobacteriia; order Flavobacteriales; family Flavobacteriaceae; genus Myroides; species Myroides sp. The sequence continues at coordinate 130,893 of NZ_DAMANB010000003.1, read as the reverse complement.
TAGTAGAGCTTAAATAGTTTTTTTCTAAAAAATATTTTAGGTTTAGGTCTTGGGAAGCTTCCCACAGGCCTAAACCATTTTGCGTATAAAGAGATTTTGCGTAAAAACAATTCAAATTCTAATCAAAATTTTTTGTCCATTGATGATCACAAATCAGACTGAAAGATTAAATTTTGCCTCTACAAAGAACATACCTGCGTATCCAGATTTCTTGGATATTCAAGTTAAGTCTTTTAAAGATTTCTTTCAATTAGAAACGAAATCTGAAGAGAGAGGTAAGGAAGGTTTATACAATACCTTCATGGAGAACTTCCCGATCACTGATACAAGAAACCAGTTCGTATTGGAGTTCCTTGATTACTTTGTTGATCCTCCTCGTTATTCAATCGAAGAGTGTATTGATAGAGGATTGACTTACAGTGTTCCGCTAAAAGCGCGTTTAAAATTGTACTGTACTGATCCTGAACACGAAGATTTTGAAACAATAGTTCAAGATGTTTATTTAGGAACAATTCCGTATATGGCACCAAGTGGTACTTTCGTAATCAATGGAGCAGAGCGTGTTGTAGTTTCACAATTACACCGTTCACCTGGTGTTTTCTTTGGACAGTCATTCCATGCAAATGGAACTAAGTTATATTCGGCGAGAGTAATTCCTTTTAAGGGATCATGGATTGAGTTTGCTACCGATATTAATAGTGTAATGTACGCTTATATCGATAGAAAGAAAAAGTTACCTGTTACAACATTATTCCGTGCTATTGGATTCGAAAGAGACAAGGATATCCTAGAGATTTTCGACCTTGCAGAGGAAGTTAAAGTATCAAAAACAGGACTAAAAAAATATAGCGGAAGACGTCTTGCTGCACGTGTGTTAAACACTTGGCATGAGGATTTCGTAGATGAGGATACAGGAGAAGTTGTTTCAATTGAGAGAAATGAGATTATCTTAGACCGTGATACAGTCCTAGATAAAGATAATATCGAAGAAATCATTGAGGCTAACGTTAAGACGATCCTTTTACATAAAGAAGATAATAATCAGGCAGATTATGCCATCATACATAATACATTACAGAAGGACCCTACTAACTCTGAAAAAGAGGCAGTAGAGCACATCTACCGTCAGTTGCGTAATGCAGAACCGCCAGATGAGGAAACTGCACGTGGTATTATTGATAAATTGTTCTTCTCAGATCAACGTTACAATCTAGGTGAAGTTGGTCGTTATAGAATGAACAAGAAACTTAATCTTGATACTCCAATTGACAAACAAGTTTTAACAAAAGAGGATATTATTACTATTGTTAAATACTTGATTGAATTAATTAACTCAAAAGCTGAGATTGATGATATCGATCACTTATCTAACCGTCGTGTTAGAACAGTAGGAGAGCAATTATCTGCTCAGTTTGGTGTTGGTTTAGCTCGTATGGCTAGAACTATTCGTGAGCGTATGAACGTACGTGATAACGAGGTGTTTACTCCAATCGACTTAATTAACGCTAAGACTTTATCGTCAGTAATTAATTCATTTTTCGGAACGAACCAGTTATCTCAATTCATGGACCAAACGAATCCATTAGCTGAGATTACACACAAACGTCGTTTATCAGCTCTAGGACCTGGAGGTTTATCTAGAGAAAGAGCAGGTTTCGAGGTGCGTGACGTTCACTATACTCACTATGGACGTTTATGTCCTATTGAGACACCAGAGGGACCAAACATTGGTTTGATTTCATCTTTAGCAGTTTATGCTAAAGTAAATAATATGGGATTCATCGAAACTCCTTACCGTCCAGTTACTGAAGGGCAAGTAGATATCGTTAATGATCCTATTTATTTAAGTGCAGAAGAGGAAGAAGGTATGTTAATCGCTCAAGCGAACATTCCTGTTGATGAAAAAGGATTTATCACTGAGCAAAAAGTAGTAGTAAAAGAAGAGGGTGACTTCCCTGTAGTTGAACCAAAAGATGTTCACTATACTGACGTTGCACCAAACCAGATTGCTTCTATTTCTGCGTCATTGATTCCTTTCTTAGAGCACGATGATGCCAACCGTGCGTTGATGGGATCGAACATGATGCGTCAAGCGGTTCCTTTATTACGTCCAGAATCTCCAATCGTAGGTACTGGATTAGAAAGACAAGTAGCTTCAGATTCTCGTGTTTTAATTAATGCTGAAGGAGAAGGTACTGTTGAGTATGTTGATGCTCAGAAGATCATCATTAAGTATGATCGTACTGATGAAGAGCGTTTAATTAGCTTTGATCCAGATGAGAAAACATACAACTTAATTAAGTTTAGAAAAACGAATCAAAGTACAAGTATCAACTTAAAGCCAATTGTAAGAAGAGGTGATAGAGTTACTAAAGGACAAGTACTTTGTGAAGGATATGCTACTCAACAAGGAGAGCTTGCTCTAGGTCGTAATATGAAAGTGGCGTTCATGCCATGGAAAGGTTACAACTTCGAGGATGCTATCGTTATTAGTGAAAGAGTAGTACGTGAAGATATCTTTACATCTATCCATATTGATGACTATACTTTAGAAGTTAGAGATACTAAGTTAGGTAACGAAGAGTTAACTAATGATATTCCTAACGTTTCTGAAGAGGCAACAAAGGATCTAGATGAAAACGGTATGATCCGCATTGGTGCTGAAGTTAAGCCTGGTGATATTCTTATCGGTAAGATCACTCCAAAAGGAGAGTCTGATCCTACTCCAGAAGAGAAATTATTACGTGCTATCTTTGGTGACAAAGCAGGAGACGTTAAAGATGCTTCATTAAAAGCTTCTCCATCATTAAGAGGGGTTGTTTTAGATAAGAAATTGTTCGCAAGAGCAGTAAAAGATAAACGTAAACGTTCTAAGGATAAAGACGAATTGGCTTTATTAGAAACTAGATTTGAAGTTAAATTCAACGAGTTAAAAGAGCGTTTAGTTGAGAAATTATTCTTCATCGTGAATGGTAAAACATCTCAAGGTGTATTGAATGATTTAGGAGAAGAGATTTTACCAAAAGGTAAGAAATTTACTCAAAAAATGTTATTTGCAGTAGATGATTTCGCTCACTTAACTAAAGGACAATGGACAACTGATGAGGATACAAATGGTATGATTACTGATTTGATCCACAACTACAAAATCAAATTAAACGATCTTCAAGGAGTTCTAAGAAGAGAGAAATTCATGATTACTGTAGGGGATGAGTTACCATCTGGAATTTTGAAATTAGCGAAAGTATATATTGCTAAAAAACGTAAATTACGTGTAGGAGATAAGATGGCTGGACGTCACGGTAACAAAGGTATTGTAGCTCGTATCGTTAGAGATGAGGATATGCCTTTCTTAGAAGATGGAACACCAGTAGATATCGTATTGAACCCATTAGGGGTACCTTCTCGTATGAACATTGGACAGATTTATGAAACAGTATTAGGGTGGGCTGGTCAAAAACTTGGTAAAAAGTATGCGACTCCAATCTTTGATGGTGCTGAATTAGATCAAATCAATGCTCTTACAGATGAGGCAGGTATACCACGTTTTGGACATACTTACTTATATGATGGAGGTACAGGAGAGAGATTCCACCAACGTGCAACTGTTGGGGTTATCTATATGCTGAAACTTGGTCACATGGTAGATGATAAGATGCACGCGCGTTCTATTGGTCCTTACTCATTGATTACGCAACAACCATTAGGAGGTAAAGCTCAGTTTGGTGGTCAACGTTTCGGAGAGATGGAGGTTTGGGCATTAGAGGCTTATGGAGCATCTAGTACATTACGTGAAATCTTGACGGTAAAATCGGATGACGTTATTGGTAGAGCTAAAACTTACGAAGCAATCGTTAAAGGAGAGACTATGCCAGAACCAGGATTACCAGAATCATTCAATGTATTAATGCATGAATTAAAAGGTCTTGGACTAGACATCAGATTAGAAGAATAAACTAAGATTATAGGGTAAGCAGTGTTGCACTGCTTACTCTTTATCATACACTTTAACAAGTAAGTTTACCATGAATAAAAATAAAGAGAAAAATACCGTAAAAAGGTTTAATAAAATCTCAATAGGTTTAGCATCGCCAGAGTCTATTCTTGCAGAATCGAGAGGTGAGGTTTTAAAACCTGAAACAATCAACTATCGTACTCATAAACCAGAACGTGATGGTCTTTTCTGTGAGCGTATTTTCGGACCTGTAAAGGATTACGAATGTGCGTGTGGTAAGTATAAGAGAATCCGTTATAAAGGAATCGTGTGCGACCGTTGTGGTGTTGAAGTTACTGAGAAGAAAGTACGTAGAGATAGAGTTGGTCACATCAATTTAGTTGTGCCAATTGCTCATATCTGGTACTTCCGTTCATTACCAAACAAAATTGGTTATATCTTAGGTCTTCCTTCTAAGAAATTAGATATGATCATTTACTATGAGCGTTATGTGGTAATCCAAGCTGGTATTGCTAAAAACGTTGATGGTGAACCTATCAATAGATTAGATTTCTTAACTGAAGAAGAGTACTTAAACATTTGTGATACTCTTCCGATGGAAAATCAATATTTAGATGATACAGATCCAAATAAATTCATCGCTAAAATGGGTGCTGAATGTATTATGGATTTATTAGCTACTACAGACTTAGATCAGTTATCATATACTCTACGTCACGCAGCTAATAACGAAACATCTAAACAAAGAAAAACTGAGGCGTTAAAACGTCTTCAAGTAGTTGAGTCTTTCCGTGATTCTAATTTGAATCGTGAGAACAGACCAGAGTGGATGATTTTGAAAGTTATTCCAGTTATTCCACCAGAATTACGTCCATTAGTTCCACTTGATGGAGGTCGTTTTGCTACATCTGATTTAAATGACTTATACCGTCGTGTAATTATCAGAAATAATCGTCTGAAACGTTTAATGGAGATCAAAGCTCCTGAAGTAATTTTACGTAATGAGAAACGTATGCTTCAAGAAGCTGTTGATTCATTGTTCGATAACACTAGAAAATCTTCTGCTGTTAAAACAGAATCTAACCGCCCATTAAAATCTCTTTCTGATTCATTAAAAGGTAAACAAGGACGTTTCCGTCAAAACTTACTTGGTAAACGTGTTGACTATTCAGCTCGTTCGGTAATTGTTGTTGGACCAGAATTAAAATTATTCGAGTGTGGATTGCCAAAAGATATGGCAGCTGAGCTTTACAAACCATTCGTTATTCGTAAGTTAATCGAAAGAGGTATTGTTAAGACAGTAAAATCTGCTAAGAAGATTATAGATAAAAAAGAACCAGTTGTTTGGGATATTTTAGAAAACGTAATTAAAGGACACCCAGTTTTACTTAACCGTGCTCCTACGTTACACAGATTGGGTATTCAAGCGTTCCAACCTAAGTTAATCGAAGGTAAAGCGATTCAATTACACCCATTAGTGTGTACGGCATTCAATGCCGATTTCGATGGTGACCAGATGGCAGTTCACTTACCTCTAGGACCAGAGGCAATCTTAGAAGCACAATTATTAATGTTAGCTTCTCACAACATCTTAAACCCTGCAAATGGTGCTCCTATTACTGTACCATCTCAGGACATGGTATTGGGGTTATACTACATGACTAAGTCACGTAAATCTACTCCAGAACATATCATCAAAGGTGAAGGATTGACTTTCTACTCTGTAGAGGAAGTACATATTGCATTAAATGAAGGTAAACTTGATCTTAACGCTAACGTTAAAGTTAGAGCTAAAGATTATAATGCTGAAGGAGAATTAGTATATCAGATTATTGAGACTTCTGCAGGTAGAATTTTATTTAATGAAGTAGTACCTGAAGTTGCAGGATACATCAATGAGGTATTAACTAAGAAATCATTAAGAGATATTATCGGTCGTATTTTAAGTATTACTGATGTACCTACTACTGCTGCATTCTTAGATGATATCAAAAACATGGGATACGGTTACGCATTCCGTGGAGGATTATCTTTCAGTTTAGGTGATATTATGATTCCTGAGCGTAAACAAGAATTAATTGATGATGCGAACCAACAAGTAGATCATATTACTATGAACTATAATATGGGACTTATCACAAATAATGAGCGTTACAACCAAGTTATTGACGTTTGGACTTCTACAAATGCTATGTTAACTGAGTTAGCAATGAAAAACATTCGTGAAGACAAACAAGGATTTAACTCAGTATATATGATGCTTGACTCTGGAGCCCGTGGTTCTAAAGAGCAGATTCGTCAGTTAACTGGTATGCGTGGTTTGATGGCTAAGCCTAAGAAATCTACAGCTGGTGGTGGAGAGATTATCGAAAACCCAATTCTTTCTAACTTTAAAGAAGGTCTTTCGATTTTAGAGTATTTCATCTCTACTCACGGTGCTCGTAAAGGACTTGCGGATACGGCGTTAAAAACAGCGGATGCTGGATACTTAACTCGTCGTCTACATGACGTAGCTCAAGATGTTATCGTTAACTCTGTTGACTGTGGTACATTAAGAGGTATTGAAGTTAAACCACTTAAGAAGAATGAGGAAGTTATCGAATCATTAGGAGAGAGAGTTTTAGGACGTGTTGCTCTTAATGCAGTGATTAACCCACTTAATTCTGATGTATTAGTTGAAGCTGGTGAAGAAATTACTGAAGCTATTGCTAAATCAATCAACGCTGCACCAATTGAATCAATTGAGGTACGTTCGCCATTGACTTGTGAGGCTAAAGTTGGTATCTGTGCTAAATGTTACGGACGTAACTTAGCTACTGCTAGAATGGTTCAAAAAGGTGAAGCTGTAGGTGTTATTGCTGCTCAATCTATTGGGGAGCCTGGTACACAGTTAACATTGAGAACATTCCACGTGGGAGGTACTGCTGGTAATATCTCTGAGACATCTAGTATTACTGCTAAATTTAAAGGTCGTTTAGAAATAGAAGATCTTAAAACAGTAAAAGGTGAGGATAATGAAGGAAATGCTATTGATATCGTTATTTCACGTTCTACTGAGGCTAAGTTATTTGATACTAATACAGGTATCTTATTAACAACAAATAACATTCCTTATGGTTCTACAATCTATGTGAATGATGGAGATGTTGTTGAAGAAGGTGCTACGTTATTTAAATGGGACCCTTATAATGGTGTAATTGTTTCTGAGTTTACTGGTAAAGTTGCTTATGAGGATATCGAACAAGGACAAACGTTCATGGTTGAGATCGATGAGCAAACAGGATTCCAAGAAAAAGTTATTACTGAATCAAGAAATAAAAAATTAATTCCTACTTTATTAATCTATGGTAAAGATGGTGAGTTAATTCGTTCATACAACTTACCTGTAGGTTCTCACCTAATGGTAAATGATGGCGATAAGATTAAAGCTGGTAAAGTTTTAGTTAAGATTCCTCGTCATACATCTAAAGCTGGGGATATTACTGGAGGTCTTCCAAGAATTACTGAGTTGTTAGAAGCTCGTAATCCTTCAAACCCTGCAGTAGTTTCAGAAATTGATGGTGTTGTATCGTTCGGTAAAGTTAAGAGAGGTAACAGAGAGATCGTTGTTGAGTCTAAAACTGGAGATGTTAGAAAATACTTAGTTAAGTTATCTAATCAAATTTTAGTTCAAGAGAATGATTACGTGAAAGCTGGTATGCCACTTTCTGATGGAGCTATCACTCCAGACGATATCTTAAGAATCCAAGGACCTTCTGCTGTTCAACAGTACTTAGTAAACGAGATTCAAGAGGTTTATCGTCTACAAGGGGTTAAGATTAGTGATAAACACTTTGAGGTAGTTATCCGTCAAATGATGCGTAAAGTTAAAATCGAAGATCCAGGAGATACTTTATTCTTAGAAGATCAATTAGCACATGCTGCTGACTTCATCGCTGAGAATGATAGATTATATGGAATGAAGGTTGTAGTTGATGCAGGTGAGTCTGATAATTTGAAAGAAGGACAGATTATTACTATGCGTGAATTACGTGACGAGAACTCATTATTGAAACGTGAGGATAAGAACTTAGTAGTTAGTCGTGATGTTATGCCTGCTACTGGTACTCCAATGTTACAAGGTATTACTCGTGCGTCTTTACAAACGAAATCATTTATTTCTGCTGCGTCGTTCCAGGAAACAACGAAAGTGTTAAACGAAGCTGCTGTAGCAGGTAAAGTAGATGGATTAAACGGATTAAAAGAAAACGTTATTGTAGGTCACAGAATCCCTGCAGGTACAGGTATGAGAGAGTACGAAAGTATCCTTGTTAGTACTTCAGATGATGAAGGATTTGCAAATAAAGAAACAGATTTAAACTTCTAGTATTATGGAAAAAGAACAAGATCAATTTAGCCTTGAATTAGACGAGGCAACAGCAGAAGGAGTGTATTCTAATTTAGCGATTATCAATCATTCTAATACTGAATTTGTGGTTGATTTTGTTACCATAATGCCTGGAATGCCAAAGGGTAAAGTAAAGTCTAGAATTATTTTGACGCCTCAACACGCGAAGAGATTAATGACTGCTTTACAAGAAAATATCCAGCGCTATGAAGGTAGTAATGGAAGTATAGTTGATGTTGAAGCTACTGGTGAATTATCAGCTATAAAGTTTGGCACTAAAGGAGAAGCATAAATCCAATAGAATAGTTGATTTAACATCAACCAAAAGAAAAAGGTCTACATTTAATGTAGACCTTTTTTGTTTAAAAAGAGTTTTTTATTCTTGTCAATTTAGAATTATGGCTTTACTAATTAATGGAATAATCTCTTTTAGTTTTAAATATTATTAAGCTTCAGTTTGAAGTTAGCTAGTGTAATTGACATTTCATGATCTTTGCTTATAAGCTCTTTGACATTGTCAATATAATTGTTAAGCTTAGAGACTAGTTTTTTATACTTGTCAGTCTCCTGTTCTTTCCTATATAAGGTGGCTAACCTCATAGATATGTCTATGTATTGTAGATAGAGTTTAGGACCTGTTTTTAGATATGCTTTATAAGAAGCACATAATACTTCTAATCGACTTATGGCTTCGATATAGTAGTTAATAGCTAAACCATTATTTCCTTTTTGGAGCTGCTCATTAGCAAGTTCTTGCTTTAGTTTACAGCTTTTCTCTATGTGCATAATACATTCTATACTCATTTTACTAAATTTTTATTGACAAATTCCCAGTTGATTGCATTCCAAAATAATTGAATAAAGCTTGGCCTTGAATTTCTGTGGTCTATATAATATGCATGTTCCCATACATCTATAGTTAGTAAAGGCGTGTTTCCATAAACTATTGGTGTGTCAGCATCTTTTAGACTCATTAGTTCCAGTTTATTTTCTGGAGTTAGTACTAACCATACCCATCCACTTCCAAATAATTTAGTCGCTTTGTCAATGAATTGAGTTTTTAGTTCTTCTAGAGATCCGAAGTACTTACCTATCATATCTAGTAGCTCTTCATTAGGCTGACCACCTTGGTTCGGAGTGATGGATTTCCAGAAAAAAGAGTGATTAAAATGTTGTGCAGCATTGTTAAATATGGCTACTTCTCCTTCTGCTTGTGTACCTGTGATAATGTTCTCTAAACATTCATCTTCCCATTTCGTGTTTGTTATTAAATGGTTAAGGTTGTTTACATACGTTTGATGATGTTTTCCATAGTGATAATCGAATCCTTCAGTAGATATAAAAGAATTGAAAGAATTTTTATCATATGGTAAATCAGGAAGTTTGAATTTCATTATTTATAGTTTTATTTTTATTAGACAAGGCTAAATTAATAATTTAGATTAGACTAAAAAATTATTTAGATATTTTTTTGTTTACAATTATATAACAATGATTAACTGTTTGGTAATCGTTAAACGTTGTGCCGACTAATGGCATTTCATTCTTTTGTGACTGTATTAAGTGGGGTATTTAGTACAACCAACAACAACACAATTTTAAGTAATGAAAAAAGTTAGACGTAATTGTCATCAAATTTGTTTGATTATAGGAAGTGTTTTATTGCTACAATCAAATTCATTATTCGCTTCTAATGTTTCAACTGATGCGTTAGATAGTATGACTACTGAATCTTCTTCAGAGCAAAGTAGTGGCTCGATCGTAAAGGGAAAAGTAATTGATAACCTTGGATTGACTTTACCTGGTGCAGTGGTTCAGCTGTCTGGATCTAAGCACATCACATCGACTGATCTAGATGGTAACTTCACATTATCTGTGCCTGATACTTTCTTAAAAGGTGAGATCATCATTTCTTTTATGGGATTTGAAGAGAAGAAAATGATTGTTAGTAAAGGTGATTTTGTGAATGTGACCTTAGTAGAGTCAAGCAGTATGCTTAATGAAGTTGTAGTAACGGCTTTAGGTATTAAGAGAGAAGAGAAGCAATTGGGGTTCTCTCAACAGACTTTGAACAGTGAACAACTTGATAATACTCGTTCTAATACTTGGTCAGATGCTTTAAAAGGAAAAGTGGCTGGTATGACTATGACCTCTGCTAGTTCTGGTCCAATGAATTCGACACAAATTAAGTTGCGTGGTGATCGATCATTAAATGCTGATGCTAATGGAGCGTTAGTGGTAGTAGATGGTGTGATCGTTAATAGTACTTTGTGGAGCAGTGGTGCTGGAGATTCTTATATTGGTACTGATGCTCCTGTAGATTATGGTAACGGTATAGCTGATATAAATCCTGATGATATAGAAAGTATCTCTGTGCTTAAAGGACCTGGTGCAGCTGCATTGTATGGTTCTAGAGCTAGTAACGGAGTATTAATGATTACTACTAAATCTGGAAAAAAAGACAAAGGATTAGGTATATCATTTAATTCTAATGTTAGTTTTGATGTGATTCAGAGATGGCCAAAATATCAATACGAATATGGTCAAGGTAGTGGAAATAGCTTTGACAAGGAAGGTAATCCTTATTACTCTTACGGCTTATCAGATGATGGTGCGAATACGGGAAGTACGAGTAGTGCATTCGGACCTAAGTTTGAAGGACAATATTACTATCAGTACGATCCTACAACAGAGACTCAAGGTGCAGAAAGAACCTTGTGGAGACCATATAAGAATAATATAAAAGACTTCTGGCGTACAGGTATTACTACCACTAACACTTTAGGTCTATCAGGCGGAAGTGATAAAGGAGATATTAGAACAACGATAACGCACTCTAAGAATGAGTGGATCATGCCTAACACCGGCTTCGATAGAACTACGCTGTCTACTAAGGCGAAGTATAATATCTCTGATGCAGTTACTTTAAATGCTAATGTTAGTTATACCAACAGAAAGAGTGATAACCTACCAGGTACAGGATATGGTAACCATACGATAGGATATTTTATGATCTTTCAGAATCCTAATGTTGACTTAGAATGGTATAGACCTATCTGGAAAAAAGATTATAACCAGACACAACAAATACATCCGTTTAGCTCATATATAGAGAATCCTTATCTAATCGCTTATGAGACGACTAATCCAGTAAATACAAACACTATAACAGGAAGCCTATCGACTGATATTACTCTTGCACCTAAATTAAAATTAATGTTGCGTGCTGCGTTGAACTCACGTAATGATAAACGTGAACAACGTAGACCTTATAGCACGACTAAGTTCGGTAAAGGATACTTTAGAACACAACAGATAAACTTCCAAGAGATCAACACTGATGTCTTATTAACCTATACAGATAATGACTCAGATATATTTACCTATAGCGGATCTATAGGAGGGAATATGCTTGATTCTAAATATCACAGTGTGACATCTTATGTAGACGGACTAGTTACGCCTGGTGTATATATGTTAGCGAATGGTATCAATAATCCTATCACTAATGTTCTAGATGACGATTATAAAGTGAACTCTGTCTATGGAATGGCTTCAGTTGGGTATAAGAATATGGTATTCTTAGATGGAACTATTCGAAATGACTGGTCGAGTACATTGCCTAAAATGAATTGGTCATTTTTATATTCTTCATTAAACGCAAGTTTTGTGTTGAATGATATTTTTAGAATGCCTGCGAGTATTGATTACTCTAAACTGAGAGTGTCTGTGGCAAAAGTAGGTAATGGTACTAAACCATATCAAACGTTGAAATATTATTCTAATAGTGCTTTTGCGAGCTCTGCTACGTCTGCTACCACTTTACATAATGGTGAATTAAAACCAGAAGGTACTAATTCGTTTGAGATTGGATATGAACACAAAATGTTTGGCAATAGGTTAGGTCTTGATGTGACAGTCTATGAAACCAATACAAAAAATCAAATTATTACTGTACCATTAAATTATGTGACAGGATATAATAAGGCTGTAATTAATGGAGGAGATGTACGCAATAGAGGTATTGAACTAATGTTAAGTGGTACACCTATTAAGACAAAAGATTTCTCTTGGAACACCTCAGTGAACTGGGCTAAAAACAAGAATAAAATCTTAAGCCTAGCAGAAGAGTTCGAAGGAGGAGATCAACAAGTATTAGCTACATCTGGTACAGCATCTATTATAGCTAAAGTAGGAGGAACCACAGGAGACTTATACGGTTATAAATTTGTGAGAGATGATCAAGGGCAAATCGTATATACTGATAAAGGACTTCCTGAACAATCTAAAGAAATAGAATATATCGGTAGTGCTTATGCAGATTGGACGATGGGATGGACTAATACGTTTAAGTACAAAGGATTTAAGTTCAGCTTTACGATAGATGGGCAGTACGGAGGTAATGTATATTCACAGTCCCATCATAAGATGAGTGAACAGGGGAAACTAGAACACACTTTATACGGTAGAGAACAAGGATATATCATAGGAGATGGAGTAGTGAGAAATGGAGATGGTACATTCTCTCCTAATACGACTAAGGTAGACCCAGCTAGTTACTATAAAGAATACTATAGAAGAGCTAATCTAGAGTCTAATACATTCGATGCTTCTTACATCAAATTGAGAGAAGTGAGTTTTGAATATAATTTCTCTAAGCAGATATTAAATAAGTTACGCCTGAAGAAGCTAAGTGTGTCTGTATATGGACGTAATCTAGCGATGTTGTCTAACTTCCCGTTATTTGATCCAGAGACAGCAGCGTTAAATGGAGGTTCTATGATGCCAGGAGTAGAGATGGGGCAGATGCCATCACCTGCTACTTACGGTTTTAGCATTAAACTAGATATCTAATATTAAGAAAACGACAGATGAAAATCAAAAATATATTTTTAGGATTATCAGCAACAGTATTGCTGACTGTAAGTTGTACTTCTGATTTTGAAGAGAAGAATATTGATCCTAACCGTTTACAACAGATTAGCCCAGCAACGTTATTAAATCCTATCATCTATGAGATGGCTAGTCATAATATGTATCGCAGTTGGTCTCATAATAATCATTTAATGCAAGATATCGTGGTTTATCCTAGTGATGTACCAGGTATGCAACGATATGATTTAAGTGATGATGTAGGAGCGTCATCGTGGAATGCTTATTACAGATGGTTAAAGAATGCTCGAGATATGGAGTATGAGGCTGTGAAGGTTGCAGATCCTAACTATGAAGCGATGGCTTTAACTCTAAAAGCGTGGATCACTTCTAACTTAACTGATTTATTTGGGGATGTACCTTATTTTGAAGCGTCTAAGGGAGAAGAGAAGATTCTATATCCAGCATTTGATTCACAAGAGAAGATATATGATAGTCTTTTAGCTGATCTAGAGAGAGCGAATAGCTTATATGATTTAAATAGGAAGTTAGTATATAATCCTGATATTTTATATATAGACTCAAAGACATATTGGGATGACTGGCAAAAGTTTACGAATAGTTTGCATTTGCGTTTATTGTTGAGAATATCAAATAAAGAAAATAAGAATGCATATCAACGTATGCTAACGATACTTAACGATCCAGATAAATATCCTATTATTAATGATGTGAAGTCACAGGCTAACCTAAAGATAACAGGGGTAACACCTAATATCTCTCCATGGAGTCGTATTCAAGATTTTACATTAAGTCGTAAGATGGCTTCTTTCTTTATTGATAATTTAAATGATTTTAATGACCCAAGGCTTCCATTATATGCAACAGAAGCATACAGAGTAGAAGGAAAGAAGAAAATATATATAGGGTATAAAGGAATACCTAGTGCCTTTGATGGTTCAGATTCACAGTTTGATTACGAAGCTTCTACATTGAATAATGTTATGGCGGCTAATCCTACAGAAGCACCTATACTAACGTATGCTGAAGTATTATTTATAAAGGCTGAGTTAGCTCAGAAGGGATACTTATCAGATGCTAAGAGCTATTATGAGCAGGCGGTGAAAGAGGCTATTACATCTAAGGGATTAGAGATGCCAACTAATTATTTTACTTTAGAAAGTACTAGGTATAATGGTACATTAGAGCGTATTATGTTGCAGAAATATTATGCATTGTATATGAACGATTATCAACAGTGGTTCGAATACAAGCGTACAGGATACCCTAAACTACCTAAGACAGAGTCAATGCTAAACGATGGGAATATGCCTAATAGATTCCCATACCCGATCAATATACGTACTCAGAACAAAGGTAATTATGAGAAAAAGGTAGCAGAGATGGGAGGAGATAATATTAACTATAAGATGTGGTGGCAAAATTAGTTTTGATTAGAACTACTTAGTTTATTCACTATTATAGATCATTAAGTAAGAGAGTGTTTATAGTGTATTATATATTTTATAATGTAGAAGAGAGCCTGTGAGAATAGGCTCTCTTCTTTTTTAGGTATTGCATGCAAACTTAGTATGAATTGGTACTAAAGTAATGCGAGTTGAGTCCGTAGTGAGTCCGTTATGAGTCCGTAGTGAGTCCGTTAAAACAAGGATAGAAACGGACTTAGTATGCAGGCAAGATAGAAGTGCGATTAACTGATCTGCACTAAGAGACAATGAATAGTCAAGGTTGATAGATGACAGATAATAACACTAGCAGATGGAGAATACTATAAATGAGCTATAATAGGAGTTTTTAGAAGATTTTACAGACTAGTTGCCCTTTATTCGAAAGGTGGTATAATTTATGTCTCTTTAAATGAGGTTGATATTAGCAATATTGAGGATGTTATAATAAGATTAAAAAAGCAAAAGAGGGATTTTTAGGTTTAAGTTTTAAAAAATAGAAATGTAAGTAAACGATCTAATTATAAGGTATTGTTAAATTAATTGTCTAAAATATTATCAAATCTAAAATACTTCAAATAAATTTTTCAGTCTAGTGTAGATATATTATTTTTGCTTCTCCACAGTAGTGTGGTTAAACGAGAAAGTCTGTATTTTAAACGGGAGACCGTTTATGAAAAGTAAAGTCATATGAGAGAAATTACAAAAGAAGTTTATCTAAAGTGGTATGAAGACATGCTATTTTGGAGAAAGTTTGAAGATAAGCTTGCTGCTTTATATATTCAACAAAAAGTGAGAGGATTCTTGCATTTATATAATGGGCAGGAAGCAGTATTGGCTGGAGCTTTACATGCAATGGACATGTCTAAAGACAAGATGATTACAGCATATAGAAATCACGTTCAGCCAATCGGATTAGGAGTAGATCCTAAGCGTATTATGGCTGAGTTATTAGGAAAAGGTACTGGTACATCACAAGGATTAGGTGGATCTATGCACATCTTTTCTAAAGAACACCGTTTCTATGGTGGTCATGGTATCGTAGGGGGGCAAATTCCTCTAGGAGCTGGATTAGCATTCGCTGATAAATATTTTGACAGAAATGCTGTGACTATGTGTTACTTCGGTGATGGTGCAGCACGTCAAGGGTCTTTACACGAGACATTTAATATGGCTATGAACTGGAAATTGCCAGTAGTATTCATCATTGAGAACAATGGATATGCTATGGGGACTTCAGTAGAGCGTACAGCTAACCATAGTGATATTTGGAAATTAGGTTTAGGATACGAAATGCCTAGTGGACCAGTAGATGGTATGAACCCTGTAAAAGTAGCTGAAGCTATGTACGAGGCTATCGAAAGAGCTCGTCGTGGAGATGGACCTACTTTATTAGAAATGAAAACATACAGATATAGAGGTCACTCTATGTCAGATGCTCAACACTACCGTACTAAAGAGGAAGTAGAAGAGTACAAAAAAATAGACCCAATTACACAAGTATTAGATGTAATTAGAGAAAAAGGATATGCTACTGAAGCTGAGATCGAAGCAATGGATCAAAGAGTAAAAGATTACGTGGCTGAGTGTGAGAAATTCGCTGAAGAGTCTCCATTCCCAGAGAAAAACGTAATGTATGACGTAGTATACGAACAAGAGAATTACCCTTTTATCCCTCACAGATTATAATAAAAAGAACATGGCAGAAGTAATTACAATGCCACGCTTAAGCGACACGATGACAGAAGGTGTTGTTGCAGCATGGTTAAAAAAAGTTGGAGATAAGATTTCTGAAGGAGATATCCTTGCAGAAATTGAAACAGACAAAGCAACAATGGAGTTTGAATCATTTAATTCAGGTACATTGTTATATATTGGATTACAAGAAGGTGAATCTGCTCCTGTAGATTCGTTACTTGCTATTATAGGAAATGAAGGTGAAGATATTTCTGCTTTAATCAGTGGTGCGGGTAATGCTGCTCCTGCTGCTGAGGCTGCTGCTGCTGTAGCAGAGGCTAAAGTTGAAACACCAGCTCCTGCTGCGGCTACTATGCCTGCTGGAGTTAAAATCATTACTATGCCTCGTCTTAGTGATACTATGACTGATGGTACAGTAGCTACTTGGATTAAAAAAGTAGGTGATAAGGTTCAGGAAGGTGATATCCTTGCAGAAATCGAAACTGATAAAGCTACTATGGAGTTCGAAGCTTTTGAGGCTGGAACTTTATTATATGTTGGTATTAACGAAGGTGAGTCTGCTCCTGTTGATAGCGTATTAGCGATCTTAGGGCCAGAAGGAACTGACGTATCAGCTGTAGTTGCATCTGCTCAAAATGGTGGTACTTTCGCTGCTGAGGCTCCTGCTACGGAGGCTCCTAAAGCTGAAGAACCAAAAACTGTAAGTGTGGAGGCTGCTACTTCTACTAATGGGAGAGTATTCATTTCTCCATTGGCTAAGAAAATTGCTGAAGATAAAGGAATAAATATTACTGAGGTGAAAGGTTCAGGTGAGAATGGACGTATCATCAAGCGTGATATTGAAAACTATACACCTGCTGCTAAAACTGCTGCTCCTGAAGCTGCAGCTACTGCTGCTGTACCTGCTGTTAAGGCATTCGTACCAGCTGGAGAAGTAAGTGTAGAGGAAGTGAAAAACTCACAAATGCGTAAGACGATTGCTCGTCGTTTAGCTGAGTCTAAGTTTACTGCTCCTCATTACTATTTAACTATCGAGTTAGACATGGATAATGCTATTGAATCTCGTAAGATTATCAATAACTTACCTGATACGAAAGTGTCGTTTAACGATATGGTAGTGAAAGCATGTGCTATGGCACTTCGCAAACACCCTCAGGTGAATACACAATGGACTGATAATGCAACTATCTATAACAATCACATCAATATCGGTGTAGCTGTAGCTGTAGAGGATGGATTAGTAGTACCAGTATTACCATTCACAGATCAGATGTCTTTAACTCATATCGGTGGTAAAGTAAAAGAATTAGCTGGTAAAGCTAAGACTAAAAAACTTACTCCTGCTGAGATGGATGGAAGTACATTCACTGTGTCTAACTTAGGTATGTTTGGTATTCAGTCATTTACTTCTATTATTAACCAACCAAACTCTGCAATTCTATCAGTAGGTGCTATTGTAGAAAAACCAGTAGTGAAGAATGGTCAAATCGTAGTAGGTAATACAATGACAGTAACTCTAGCATGTGACCACAGAACTGTGGACGGTGCTACAGGTGCTCAGTTCTTACAAACATTTAAAGATTATGTAGAGAACCCAGTGACTATGTTGGCGTAATCTAAATAATAATATACTTAAGCCCTTATTCTTTTGAATAAGGGCTTTTTTATTGGTGATAATTTATTGTGTATGCTTGATATACGGTAGAATTTATTTTCTATAGTTGATTACCTTTTTGTATTTTTGATAAAAATATTTATAAATGAGAATTTTAAGCCTATTGGCAGCAGTCTTATTAGTTGGATGTGCTACTACTAAGACACCATCTGTTGTTAAAGCTAATGCTGAACAAAAGAATATTAAAGAAACATTATATTATTTAGCTTCTGATGAGTTACTAGGTAGAGATACTGGTACAGAAGGAGGTAAAATGGCTGGAGAGTACTTAGCTAAGCGATTAGAAGAGTACAAGATTAAGCCTTATTATAGTTCTTATAACGATACGTTACAGAATGTAGCAGATGCTTGGAATATCGTAGGAGTTATACCAGGTAGTGATGAGACTTTAAAAAATGAGGTAGTGGTGTTAGGTGCTCATTATGATCATATCGGAATAGAAAAGCCTGTAGATGGGGATTCTATTGCAAATGGAGCGAATGATAATGCTGCTGGTACAGCTATCCTGTTAGAGTTAGCACGTAACTTGAAGTTGCAAAATAATAAGCGTACAGTACTTGTGGCATTCTTCACAGGAGAAGAGAAGGGACTATGGGGATCTAAGCATCTAGCAGAGCGTTTAAAGAAAGAAAATGTGAATGTGGTATCTATGCTTAATTTTGAAATGTTAGGGCTGCCAATGAAGAGAGATTATATGACTTATCTTACAGGGTATGATCTATCTACTATGGCAACTAAGTTAAACGAATTGGCAGGGAAGCCTATTGTAGGTAAATTAGAAAAGGCTGAGGAGTTTAATTTGTTTAAGCGTTCTGATAATTATCCTTTCTATCAAATGTTTAAAGTACCATGTCAAACATTTAGTTCTTTTGACTTTGAAAATTATGAATATTACCACCATGTAAAGGATGAAGCTCATTTAATGGATTTAAATTTTATGACTTCTTTTACACAAGATATAATACCGGTTGTGAACAAACTTGTTAATTTAGCTCCGGGAGAAATAAGAATGTATTAAGATGAAAAATGTAATTGTTACAGGGACAAGTAGAGGTATTGGACTAGAGTGCGTACAATGGTTGTCAAAATTAGGTCATAATGTATTGGCTGTATCTAGAAAAATATCAGATAAACTTATTGATTTAGATAATGTTACTTGTTTAGCTGTTGATATAACTAAAGAAGAGGACATTCAGAAGGTAGTTGCCTTTGTACAGGACAATTGGGAGCATGTAGATATCCTGATTAATAATGCAGGGGCTATCGTGAACAAACCTTTTGAGGAGATCACACAAGAAGATTTTCAGTATGTATATAACGTGAATGTATTCGGTGCTGCTCGTCTAATGCAAGTTACTATCCCATTTATGAAAGTGAATAGTCATGTGGTATCAGTAAGTAGTATGGGAGGAGTGCAAGGAGTATTAAAATTCGGAGGATTAGCTGCCTATAGTTCTAGTAAAGGGGCTATCACTATCTTAAGTGAGTTGCTAGCTGAAGAGTATAAGGATAAGGGAGTATTCTTTAATGTAGTAGCTTTAGGAGCAGTACAGACAGAGATGTTAGAAGAGGCATTCCCTGGATATCAAGCTCCACTTATGCCAGATGAAATGGCTGAGTATATCGTGAATTTTGCGATACATGGAAATAGATTTTTTAATGGGAAGGTG
This sequence comes from Myroides sp., assembly GCF_032073645.1. NCBI lineage: Bacteria > Pseudomonadati > Bacteroidota > Flavobacteriia > Flavobacteriales > Flavobacteriaceae > Myroides > Myroides sp. Next base: position 111,170 of record NZ_DAMANB010000003.1, on the reverse strand, counting down.
TTGCAAGTGTCTACTACTACCCCTTAAATAAAAATGTAATTGATAGAGAAGCTAAAGCCATATTTACCAGAACAAGCAGTTGAACCTGTATTTGAATTGATAAAACACTATCATGTGCATCTAAAGATTGTACATGAGAGAGTTACACGTCATGGAGATTATACTCGTAATCACGATGGGAAACACATTATAACGATAAATTCTAACCTGAATCCTTACCGTTTTTTGATGACCTTGATTCACGAGATAGCTCATTTAGTGGCTTATCAGAAGTATAGAGGAGGAATAAAACCGCACGGAGTAGAGTGGAAAAGCACTTTTCAATTATTAATGTTACCCTTTTTAAGAGAAGAAGTGTTTCCTAGTGCATTATTACCTTTGTTAGCAAATCATTTTAGAAACCCTTCTGCTAGTAGCGATACTGATGAGAAGTTATCTATAGCGATGAGAAGGTATGATGTGCAGGATATAAATAATAACAATTGTTTTATATATGAAATCCCTTTAGGGAGTCATTTTAAAACGTATAACGGAAAGATATTTAAGCGTGGTCCTATACGGGTAAAACGCTTCGAGTGTTTAGAAGTTTCAACGGGCAGAATGTATACTTTTAAAGCAAATGCTGAAGTAGAGTTGTTGACCCATTATGTTGTAAATAGATAAAGATATATGAGTTCAAATTATTACGCTGTGATTATGGCAGGTGGAGTAGGGTCACGTTTTTGGCCTGTGAGTACACCAGAGTTTCCAAAACAGTTTCACGATATGTTAGGATCAGGAGATACCTTGATACAAAAGACTTTTAAACGTCTGTCTCAGGTAGTGCCTAAAGAGAATATTCTGATCTTAACACATGAGAATTATAAAGAAATTGTAAAAGAACAATTGCCTTCTGTAGAATCTGATAGTATTATCCTAGAACCAGATATGCGTAATACAGCTCCTTGTATTCTCTATGCAGCTATGAAGATTAAGAAGAAGAATCCTAATGCTGTAATGGTTGTGGCTCCTAGTGATCACTGGATAGAAGATGAGTTACAGTTCGTGTCTAACTTACAACGTACCTTTGATGTATGTGAGCGAGATAAGGTATTGATGACTTTAGGTATCTTACCTACGTTCCCAAATACGGGGTATGGGTATATAGAGTTTAACAAGTTAGACTCTCGTCCTATTAAAAAGGTAGTTCAGTTTAGAGAGAAGCCTGATTATGTTACCGCGCGTAAATTTATTCAAAGTAGACATTTTCTTTGGAATTCGGGTATTTTTATATGGAGTGTAAGCTCTATTTTAGATGCCTTTTCAGAATTTCAACCTGCGATGACTGAGTTGTTTGATAAAGGATATGAGTTCTTAAATACAGATAAAGAAAAAGCATTTATAGAAGAGAATTATTCTAAGGCAGAAAATATCTCTATAGACTATGCTGTGATGGAGAAGGCTAATAATGTATATGTATTGCCAGCTACATTTGATTGGAATGATTTAGGTACATGGGGATCTTTATATGATAAGCTTCCTAAAGATGATAATGACAATGCAGTAGTGAATGCTACAGCTTTCTTTAATAATGCTACAAATAACATTGTTAGAACTGCGAAAGGAAAAGTGGTGGTAGTAGATGGTCTGAATGACTATATCATCGTAGATAAGGATGATATCTTACTATTATACCCTAAGAAGAAAGAACAAGAGATTAAGGTTGTGAGTCAGCAAGTGACAGATAAACTTAAGTAAGAATACAAGAAAAGAAAAAGGAGTAGAACTATTAGTTTTACTCCTTTTTTATATTATTTCTTTTCGTTTCCGATTTGTCTCATAGCTTGACGTACCATTCTGAATAATTCTGATGAGTACACAAAGTCAACTACATCTTCATTGTCTGTCTGAATGATCTCTTTATGATTACCAGACCAAGCTAATACTCCATTCTTTAAGAATACAATGTGCTCGCCGATCTCTAATACAGAGTTCATATCGTGTGTATTGATTACTGTAGTAATGCCGTACTCATGTGTAATTTCTTGAATAAGGTTGTCTATAACGATAGCTGTCTTAGGATCAAGGCCTGAGTTAGGCTCATCACAGAATAAGTATTTAGGGTTGTTAACTATTGCTCTAGCTATTGCTACCCTTTTTTGCATACCTCCTGATATTTCTGAGGGCTTTTTTGTGTTAGCATTGATTAGATTCACACGATCTATAACTTCATTTACACGATGTGCTATTTCTGCATCGGATTTATTAGTAAACATTCGAAGAGGGAAAGCTATATTCTCTTCTACAGTCATAGAGTCAAATAAGGCACTTCCTTGGAATACCATTCCTATTTCTGTTCTCAACTCTCTTTTTTCGGTATTTGTCAGGTCTGTATATATTCTGCCATCAAAACTGATGGTTCCTTCATCAGGAGTGTGAATACCTAGAAGAGTTTTAAGCATTACTGTTTTACCAGATCCACTCTGCCCAATGATAAGGTTAGTTTTACCTGTTTCGAAAGTAGTTGTAATTCCTTTCAGTACTTGTGTACCATTGAACGACTTTTGTATATTTTTTACTTCGATCATTTCTTAGTTGCTTAAAAGTAGAGAGGTTAATATATAGTTGGTTAAGATAATAGCTACACTCGTCCATACGAATGAAGTAGTACTGGCTTTACCAACTTCTAATGCACCACCTTTCATATAGTAACCAAAGTATGATGGGATGGTAGCTAATAAGAATCCAAATAAGAAGGTTTTAATAAATGCGTATGTAACGTGGAATGGAGTAAATGAATCTTGTAATCCAATGATGAATTGTTCTGATGTAACAAAGTTCCCCATCACACCACCAAACCATCCTCCGACGATTCCTAAGAACATACTGATACCGATAACGAATGGATATAACATTACTGCTACTAGCTTAGGGAACACTAGGTAGTTAAGTGAGCTAACCCCCATTACTTCTAGTGCATCGATTTGTTCTGTTACACGCATCGTACCAATACTAGAGGTAATAAATGATCCCATCTTACCTGCCATAATGATAGAGATAAAGGTAGGAGCGAACTCTAGGATTACAGATTGTCTCGTCGCGAATCCAATAAGATATTTAGGTATAAGAGGGTTGGTTAAGTTAAGAGCAGTTTGGATAGCTACTACACCACCAACGAAAAACGATAGGAATGCCACAATACCTAAAGAACCAATGATAAGATCATCTATTTCTTTAAATATAAGTACTTTCATAACCTTCCACTTTGTCATTTTGCTAAACATTTCTTTTAGCATTATAAAGTACTGTCCTATATGTGTTAATCCAGATTTGATCATAAATATTAAAATATCGGCTAAATTACCAATTACAAATGAGTTTTAAGTTTATTAAAGTAAAAAAGTGATTAGAGTAACTTTGATTTTATCTTACTCCAACGGTATTTACGTATAAAAATGCCTTGCTCTTCAGTGACTAAATACGGTTGTTTTTCTCTTTTTGCTTTGTAGTAGCCACTGATATAATCTATGAATAAGAAAGGTTTCTTCTTCTTCATTGCTAGTTTTAATGCTGCTATACTTGTGATTACTATTCCGTAGTGAAGTCTGTAGAAAGCTTCTCCTTGTTTATACCTAGCCGCTTTATTATACATTGCACCAGTAGGTTTGAGGTGTTTCACTTTTAGCGTATCTATCGTAATGATCTTCCAGTTGTAAAATCTACACAAGAGTTCATCTACTGTATCCCATCCCATGGCAGGTTTAAGTCCTCCTATCTGTTTAAAACAGTCTAGTCGATATGCTTTAAATGCGCCTCTAATATGATCTTTATCTGTAAGGTTTTCGATTGTCCATTCCTTGTTTTTCTCTATGTAGGCAAAGCCTCCCACCATACCTATAGCTTGGTCTTGCGCAAAAGTACTTGCAATAGTAGCAAAGTAATCATTAGGTAGGATAAGATCAGCATCTAGCTTTACAATGAAGTCGTATTGATCTAAGTTGTTTACTTGTTCTAAACCATAGTTAAAAGCTTGTACAACTTTACTACCAGGTAGATGTATAGCCTCAGACGTTTTGTTGATTAGTGTGATATAAGGAAGATGAGCATAGTTGTTCATAATGATATTGGCTGTGTCATCTGTGGAATTATCGTTTACAACTATTACATCAGTAGGTAATAACGTTTGAGAAATTATACTGTCTAGAGTATGACCGATAAAAGCCGACTCGTTATAAGCAGGCATGATAATTAGGTATTTCATGTAATAGTGTTTGTGCGAATAAGTTTTCTTTTATAAGTTGGTATATTCACATAAGAATTACAAATTTAAAAAAAATAGTAGTTAAGGACTTATTAGCAAGTATATTTGTAAGTGATTAACAGATTTACGCATCCTCATGCAAGATAAAATATCTACAAAACAGGCATTTCTTTTTACTCTTATCAATTATATTGGTGTATTGATAGGAGTGGTGTCTACTGTGTTAATCTATCCTCAGGACAAAGAACTGTTAGGTATTATCCGTTTTGTAGATGCATGTGCGCAGATTATATTTCCGATTATTGTATTAGGGAGCACACATGCATTGATTAACTTTTATCCCAAATTAAGTGAGCGTTTACAGGGTAAACTCTTTAGTTATAGTATGCTCTCTATGATTAAGCTCACGATAGGAGTAGGGATAGTATTACTATTAGGATCCTATGTTTATGATGGTGCTGAGCTGAGATATGTAGTTATGGGGTTTGTACTAGCTATTTCGATGGCTTATATAGAGCTATTTAGACGACAAGCGACTAATCTACAACGCCTTTCTTTTCCTACGTTTTTTGAAAAGATTATCCCAAAGATAGCTTTACCAACAGTGTTCTTAATAGTAGTGTATGGTAGTTTTTCGATAGATAAGGCAGTGTGGTATTATATTGTTTCTTACTACGTTATCGCCATAGTAATAGGTGCTTATATATATAGACATTTTAAGTTTAATTGGCATTGGAAATACGAAGACTTATTTACTTATGTAGGAAAGAAGGAGTATTATGCATATAGCTTATTCGCCTTTGCAGGAAGCTTTGGATCTTTCTTTGCATTTAGAGTAGACTCTTTGATGATTCCTTACTTTATCTCTTATGAAGCGAATGGTACGTATAATATTGGAGTGACATTAGCGTCTACACTCGCTATACCAGCTACAGGAGTATTTGCACTATATGCGCCTATTATATCTGATTTAATAAAGAGAGCGGAACTGCGTACACTGAATATGAAATATAAAGAAGTAGCACGTAATCTTTTTTTTATCGGTATGCTTCTTTTTAGCTGTGTAGTCGTAGGTATAGAACCTCTTTTTCAGTTGTTGCCTACTTATGATAAGTTAGCCCCTTCATTGCCGATTATCTATTTACTTGGTATTAATGTGGTGATTAATATGTCTACGGGGTTTAATACAGAGATTATTTCTTATTCTAAGTATTACCGTTTTAATTTAGTTTCTATCTTAAGTTTGATGGTTCTTAATGTTGTTTTGAACTATGTATTATTAGCCTATACAGATTTAGGAATATTCGGTGTGGGACTAGCTTCACTATTATCTTTAACGTTGTTTAATATAGCTAAGACCTACTACATTTATCAGAAGATGAAGTTATGGCCATTCGATATTAACTTCTTTAAGCTATTGCTATTAATGGTCGCTTTTGTTGTTATTATATTTTCTATACCTAATAGTTCTCACCCTCTATTAGTCTTAGTCTTAAAAGTTGGATTAGTGATTATCCTAAACTTCATTGTTCTATTAAAGACAAATTGGGTTATAGGAATAAAGTCAATGTTAGATAAGCTACTTCGCAAACTAGGTTTGTAACCTATATAAAAACAACAACGCGATATACCTTACAGGGATATACCGCGTTGCTTATAAAAAATGGATATTCTCGTTGTTTAATTTTCTGGAATAACTTTCTTCTTGATTTTAGTCAATAGGAATATCGTTGTTATAATACAAAGACTTCCTATATAGTCCATCAATTCAAAGTTGACCCCAAAATATACTACAGCTATTAAAGTAGCAGACAGAGGTTCGGCACAAGCTAATAAACTAGCTCTTTGTGGTCCAATATTCTTTATCGCCATTAAGAAGATATAGAACGGTATCAATGTACCTAAGAAGATAATGAATAATACTGCCAAATATGTATCTGTATCCCATATACCTTCTAGCTTATGTGGAGGGTGTATAATACTCATCGCTATACCTGCGATAAGCATGCTCCAACCTATAATAGCAATAGGGCTATATCTATTCAATAAATGTACAGGCATAAGTGTATATACGGCTAATGCTATAGCAGAAGCTATACCCCATATTAATGCTGTAGGAGTGATATTCAGTGTATTAATATCTCCATGTGTTACCAATAAGAATGTACCTAACATCGCCATTCCTATCGCTAAGAATTCAATAGGCTTAGGCCATTTGCGCAGTCTTAATGCTAGATAGATAGCGATGAACACAGGGCCAGTGTATTGTATTACTGTTGCTGTTGCTGCATTAGAGTGAAGTATAGTTACAAAGTAAGTGTACTGTACTGTCAGCATTCCTAGTATACTGAAAAGAATCAATTGGACAGCATCTTTTTTGTCTTTCCAGATATTTACGACATCAGGATTCTTTCTGACAATCCCAAATAATAACATTAATACTCCTGAGATAAGAAGACGAACAGTAACTAACCATTCTGCGTTAAACTCTTTTTCTCTAAAAAGGAACTGAGCAAAAGCTCCAGATACTCCCCATAACATCGCTGCAAAGATTGCGGATGCAAAGCCTAAAAACTTATTGTTTAATTGCATTTTTAAAAACGTACTTCTAAGTACATTATTAGTTGAATATATTGTGATAAAAAGGATTCTTTTTACCTAAAGACTAACGCAAAATTACTGATAAATATGACTGTAAAATAGTAAAAAATACTACAGTATACGAATTGTCTACTCTGTATAAAATAGCTAGTTTTAAGAGAGGTTTATTAAGTATTTATCGAGATGTAATGCATATTCGATAAGTTATTTTTAGTTTTATAATTACAGCGATGTTCTATTTTATGCTGTATTGTATAGAAATATGCAAAGCTTAGTTATTTTTCTTCTAGTTTATTACTTTTTCTTTATTGTATAGCTTGATTATATAAAGTATAGCTAGTAGTAATGCTATAGCCGTTATGAGGTATCTTATTCCTAGTGCAGTGGGAGTGGTAATAGCTCCTGTAGATGAGATTATTAATGTGACAAAAGAGGTAAGCACATATACCAATCCGCCCATTAGACCACCTGCTGTACCTGCATTATTTGGAAACTGTAACATGGTCGTGGTAAAGAAATTATTAAATAAAGTACCAGAACAGATATGTATTAAGAATAAAAAACCTATTAGTATAGGAAGACTTTCTATCCATAAGGTAGAGAGTAGTAAAGCACTAATAAGTGTCAGTTGTACTCCAGAAGGTTGTAATACTTTTGGACGAAATGCTAAGTGCATCCTCTTTTTACCAATAAGTCCTCCTAACATCCATGAGAAGCCTAAGATAAGCGTACAGTATCCTATAATAACAGAGTTGTGAAGGAATACATTTTCTATTAAGAATGGTCCCGAAATATTAAAGATCATCACAATAGAGTAGCTCAATCCCAATATTAAGGTTCCCATCATAAATCTTTTCTCACTCAACATGACTTTGTATAAATCTAATGTATCTGATAAGTTAAACTTCTTCTTCTCAGGAATACTCTCACCACTGATACACAAGTCTAAGATTAATAATACCCCAGCATAGATAGCTAAAAAATAGAAGTTGGCATGCCAGTTAAATAGCTTCTCTAAGTATCCACCTAAGAAAGGCGCTAATATAGGACCACATGACCATACGATCGTAAAGTAGCTTAAGTAATACTGTCTCTTCGTTTCATCATAGATGTCTATAAAGATAGCACGCGTAGCAACTACTAGTGTAGAGATAGCCATCCCTAGTATAATCCTCATAATACAGATGTAGAAGACGCTATCCATCTGTGTGATACTAAGATTGGTAATGATTAATATCAGTAATGATTAATATCAGTAATGCGACTAAACGTGGTTTGTATCTTCCTATATTGTCTAAAAGGCTACCTACGAATATCTGTGATATACCATAGCTTAATAGATAGCAGGTAAGGGTAAGCTGTATGTCTTGTTCTGATACAGCTAGTCCTTTAGCCATAGAAGGGAATGACGGTAAATATATATCGGTCACAAAACCAGAAAGGGGTATAGAACAAAAGGCAAGTATTGTGGCTAGCTTTTTTCTTTGTTCACTTGCTTCTCTTAGCATATATTATAATTGTTGTTTGAGGAGCAAAATTAAGTAGGCAATCATTATCTTGAATTAAATATCTCAAAGGTATAATTGCAAAAATCAAAGATTGGTTATATTGGGTTTTTATATTTTAATGGAGTTACTCCAGCATTCTTTTTAAAGAAATTATTAAAATGAGAAGGCTGATCGAAGCCTAGTGTATATCCAACTTCTGCTATATCCCAACTCGTATTCTTCAATAGGTTTTTAGCCTCTTCGAATAATCTTTCTTTTATCAGTTGAGTAGTAGTCTTACTTGTTACAGACTTAATAGATGCATTCAGGTGATTGACATGTACGTTTAGGGCTGTAGCATAGTCAGACGCTGTCTTGAGGTTTAGAGGATAAGCAGGTGAGTCTAGTGGAAACTGTTTGTTTAGCAACTCATCAAATAGTCTGTATAATCTAGTGCTATTAGGTGTTTCATCTAGTTTAAGGTCTTCTACTTTTAACTGTAACGCTTGATGCAGTAATAGAGCAAGTAAGTTACGGATAATCTCAAACTTTAGGGGATAATCACTTTGTGCCATGGCATACATCTGTTTAAAGTAGGTAGAGGCCAACTCTAATTGCTCTTCATCTAAGAATATAAATGGCTTACTCCACTCTTTAAAGAGAGATGTTTTTTTAAAGAACTCTATTGTACTGTGTTCCACTAAAAACTCTTGGTTGAAAAGGCAGAAAAATCCTTCTTGTTGATTACTCAGACATTCCCATTCATAAGGTATCGTAGGACATGGAAGGAATAAAGCAGGTCTGTCTAGTATCAGTGTGTGTTCACCGTATTTAAATACACCTTCTCCTATAATTAAGCACACCTTGTAATAATCTCGTCTGTTATAAGGCGTATTAAAATTACAATATTTACGAATATTAATATTGAAGTGTGATTTACCACATTGGTAGTCAGACGCATCGAAGGCATAGTGACTAATCGTGTTCTCTCTATAGTGGTCACCGATTGTTTCTAGATGTTTGCTCATAGTATTAAGAGAATAAGTAAATTAGGGTAAAGTTACTAAAATCAAATAAAGTTCTGTTTCTTCTTTAATGTTGTTTTAACGTACAGATACAAAAAAAGAGCTAATAATTAGCTCTTTGTCTTGACTGCTTAGAAGTAAGCAGTCAGTCTAATTCCCATACTTAGATAATTAAGAGGGTGTTTGACTGTATTGACTTTGATGTCTTCTTTGTCTAGTACGATGTCATTTATTTTATAAGTAATCTTAGATTGACTGTGATTGAAGTCCGAGTAGGCAGTTAGTCCTAAGTTATCAGTGATATTATAAGTCAGCGCTAATCCACCTGTAAATTGAAATACATTAGCAGGTTTATATTCTGCTAGCTGTACTTTTCCATCTTCTAGTTCAGGGATATGAACTTCATGAGACAACACTTTTAACGAGATATTACCATCTGCTCCTATGCTATAACCTCCTAATGCTTTTATCATCAGATTCCATCTATCAGAGAAATGAATAGCATAGTATGGACCTAGAGAGAAAGTTAAATTACCCATTGATTCAGATAACACTTTTCCATTGATGTTTGTGTTATCAGGATCGTTGACTTTGTCTTCAGAGAATGGGAAACTAGCCACAGCTATTTGACCGCCTACTCCCCAGTGTTTATTGAAGAAATAAGCTCCTTCTAATCCCGCTTCCCATCCTAGCTTAGCTAATGGTTCTTCGTTTTCTGTTTCTACTATACTTTCTAGTCCGCTAGTGAATCCTAGTTTAATAGCCATAAAAGAAGGGTTTTCATTTCCTTCAAATCTAGAGATTAGGCTGAGGTTATCGCCTTTGTTTCCATATATTTTATCTACAAAGAAATAGGCTAGTTGAGTAGATAATATACCAATACCTGCTCCAGCTAATATATCGGGCACCCAATGTCTATTATTAAGGCTACGTCCAAGACCTGTCATAGTAGCGGCTCCATACCCACCTATAGAATACATAGGATTGACTAGACCGTATTCTTTGTCTAAGAAACTAGCGTTAGCAAAAGCCATTGCAGTATGACCCGATGGAAATGAATTCTTAGAAGAACCATCAGGGCGTTCTACTTTTGCAGTATATTTTACTCCATTGACTAGAATAGCCATGATAGCCATACTAGTAGCATAGGATATAGCAGAACGCTTAAAGTCATTACGCCCTTTTACACCAGCTGCTTTTAGACCAAAGGTAGCCGCTGCAGGAGCATATTGTAATAGATCATCATATTTATACTGAAATGTGGGAACGTATCTATTGCGTATTTCTCTAATTTCTTCTTTTTTATTCCACGTTAGCCCTGAAGCTGTTAAGAGTATCGCAGGGACAAAGCTAATTTGTACAGCATCTTTCTCAAAAAAAGTCTTCTCTTTCTTAGGAGATAAACCGTAGTTAGGCGTTGTCGGTGCAGTTAGATGTTGTTTATTATTGATTAATTGCCCCCAACCTAGGGTTTGATACAATGTTAATAAACAGACGAAATAAATAGTGTTTTTCATTCTTTACTTTCTTTTTGTTTGCAAAATTACCTTTTAAGGTGTTTTTTAGAATCAAAAAGAGCTTTATTATACTGATGGCGTTAGTTTAGAAAATTTGTTATTTGTATAAGGAAGCTGGAATTATTTTTCTTCTAATAAAGAATAAGAAGAATGACTAAAAATAGACGATTGCTTCTTTTATTATTGATTTAAACTTAAATATTTCTAGTAAACTTTCGATTTAATTAAAATGACTATATGTGAACTTGTCTTTTGAGCTTATATTTTGTGAAAAATTGGCATTACTATTGATAATTATTTGATAGTATTTTTATTGTGTTTTTAGTGATATTGCTAGACACAACAGATAGAACCATATAATAGAAAGTGTAGTCGAGTGTATAGTTTAGATCGGATTTTAAAGTTTATAATAGCTGTGGCTACATTATTATTAATCGTTGATTTATTTGACTTTTTTAGTAATAATGTAGTTAGTTATATATGTTATAGTGCATTAGGTATCTGTACAGCTATTCTCTTTTATACAGGAAAGTCTTGTGGAAAAGAGAGAAAGGAGAATAAATAATAGAGATATTAATAGAGTAGTTTTATAAAAAAAGAGAGCGCGAAGCTCTCTCTCTAATTGATGTTTTATACCTGATAAGTAAAGGCATTTATGTTCATCCCTGCCCCTACGGAAGCAAAGAGGATAATATCCCCTTGTTCTAATTGGTGTGGGTCTAGTTGCTTATTGATAATCATATCATATAGTGTCGGTAGAGTAGCCACACTACTGTTCCCTAGTTTTTGAATATTCATAGGCATGATATGCTCTGGCATTTCCATGTCGTATAACTCAAAGAAACGTTTTACGATAGCTTCATCCATTTTCTCATTAGCCTGGTGTATCATCACTTTTTTGATTTTGTTGATATCTATTCCGCTCTTATCCACACAGCTCTTCATTGCTAACGGTACATTAGTTAGTGCAAATTCATAAATCTTGCGTCCAAACATCTTGATGTACTTAGTGTTCTCGTCTAAGTCAGGATTATAAGATTTGCCATAATGAATGAAGAAAGCCTCGTCTAGTGTATAACTAGCAGACTCTACAGATAGTATTCCTCCTTCTTCATTAGTCAGTTCTAATATAGTAGCTCCAGCACCATCTGCATAGATCATAGAGTCTCTATCGTGTAAGTCTATCACACGTGATAATGTCTCTGCTCCGATGACTAAACATCTCTTAGCCATACCTACTTTCATAAACGCATAGGCTTGTATCACACCTTGTAGCCAACCAGGGCACCCAAAAAGAACATCAAATGCTACACATGATGGATTGGCGATCTTTAGGTTGTGTTTTACCCTAGATGCTAAGCTAGGTACGATATCAGACTGCAATGTTCCGTGCTTTACATCTCCGAAGTTATGCGCAAAGATGATATAGTCTAATGTCTCTGGGTCTATACCTGCACTTTTGATAGCGTGCTCAGAGGCGATAGTACCGATATCACTGGTAGTTAATTCATGTTCTACATATCTTCTTTCTTCTATCCCTGTTATTTGTTGTAGTTTATAAGCTGTACGTTGGTTAGTATCTTTTAATGGTTGTCCTTGTTCATCTCTAAAGTCAAATTGGTCGAAATTCGTATTATCTATTACTTTAGTCGGGATATAAGATCCTGAACTTATTATTTTAATATTCATAATATCGTTTTTGGGTTAATTGTAAGGTAAACTTAGAGCTTTATATTTATTAATGATAAGTTTTTTCTCTTTTTTTTGAAGTATTCTGAAATGCTGTTTTGATTTCGTAGTACTTTTCGTGTAGGTATATAATAATAATGCCAATAAGTAATATTTATTGTTTACTATTACTTATTGGCATTAAAAGAATGTGCGCGCGATACTACTGCGTTATTTCTTGTAAAGCGTATTCTTATACTTAGTGACTTGATTGGCTGTCTCATTGTCTCCTGTAGAGGTGAAATATTTAATCACCGTATCTAAGAATTTTTCAGTCGGTTTAAAATCATAATGCATCTGTTTATTCAGCTGATCGAAAGTTTCTTCTAAGAGTGTTGGATTGGTCTTTAATTCTTTAAAGTTGATTCGATAGCCGTCAAATATATATCTTAGTCCATCTAGATTTCCTTTTAGTGGTATACTACCGTGGTCTTCTCCTTCATAGGCTACATATTGATAACTCAGTGTAGTAGGAGTATTAGTACTTAATAATTTATCAAATTCTTTAATCGAACTATAATGATCACTTAGGTGACCTTTGTTCTCGCTTTCGCCCACTTGGGTAAGGAATAGTCTTCTGTGTTTAAAGTCTTGGTTTATCCCATCAGTATATTCTCTTAGTATAACCTTATTATCCCACCATATACTTGGGTCGTGTACGATATAAGCGTTAAACATATCTGTGTAGTTCAGTAGATTGTTTAACGCAGTAATTCCTCCGAATGAGTGACCGATTAGTATTTTGTAATCCAGTGTTCTGTAGTTGGTATCTACGTAAGTAAAGACTTCTTCCTTTAAGAATTTAAAGAAGGCATCATTCCCTCCATTTTCACCTTTTATTTTCTTAGCCTGTTCTGTAGACATCTCCTCACTACTTACTTTAGTAGGAGTCAGATCTCTTGTTCTATTGGTATTAATCACTCCTACTATGATCATCTCAGGGATAGAAGGGTATGGATATCTACTTAGCTTATCTAGATAGGCTGTTAGATAATTAAAGTTACTTTCTCCATCTAGTAAGTAGATGACAGGATACTGCTGATTAGGATATTGAGCTTCATTATATCCCGCAGGTAGGTATACTTGTATCTTTCTATCTTCGTTAAGCACTTTAGATTGGATTGTATATGTTTTTCCTATTTCTATTGCTTCTTGAGCAGTGATAGGATGAGCAAATAGTAGAGCCAATGGAAATAATAATGTATAGAAAAACTTCTTCATGATATAGATAATGATTGTTTTGTGTTTGAGTACAAATATAAGTCCTTATTTATACTTGTTCTAATTTGTGAAATTATAATTCCTTTTAGAGGACAAATAATATGTAGTTATTATCTTGTGCGGATTAAAGAGACGGTTGAAAATGAATAGATTAATTATTGTTTTTGTTGCACTTATTAGTGCATTTTGTGCTTTTGGCCAAAGCGCAAAAAAACCAATAGAGATTAAGGTGTTAGACTCCACTGTGAAGGATAATAGCCTAGCTACTATTGTAGTAATGAATAACTCTAATGATACATATTGGTTTCCGTGGGATACTTCAGAGTTAGCTTATGGAGCTAGTGTAGGAAGTACGTATGAGAACCAAGTATATGTGTTGAGACAGAGAGTGTATAATAAGGCAAGTCATATCGATGAGCCGATGCTGATGAGTGGGGATTATGATTCGGACGGTTTATTAACGAAGTGGCAAGAGAAGCTAAAAACAAAGAAGGTAACAGACTATGTGATCATCAAGCCGAAAAGCTTCGTACAGCTAAGACTTCCTTTTAAATCCGAACTAGCAGTAGCTCCTACTTGGTATGCGTGTAAAGATAGTATCAGTGATGGTGGGTATAAGTACTATGTAGCCTATGTGTATAATACGAAGGCTGTAGAGCAGGTACTAAGTCCTAAGCTACTAGAAGAGGTGAAGAAATTAGGGTATAAAATCTATGAGGCTCCACTAGAGTCTAACAAGGTTCCTATCGTGAAATAATAAAAAGAGAAGTATATCCCATATACTTCTCTTTTCGTCTAAAAAACAGCTGTATAAAAACTTTATACGAATTATTGGCACTGGTAAAAGTACTAATATCTAAATCGATATTATATGATAGTTATCAGTTTGTCTAAAAACAATATCACTGTAGAGAAATTTACTTTTATTTCATGAACGCTATGATTATAAGAGGGTAGATCAGGTAAGGATATTGTCTATAAATAGCATGTGTTATGTTTAGTTAAAGAATATGAGGAAGTAGTGGTTCTTCTGTGCATTTAGTTAGCTTTTAGTCTTATAGCAGTTATGTTGCTTTTGATTCTACACTAGAAGGGATGTGTCTCCTTCTTCAGTCCGTTGTTTTGGTTAAAATAACGGACTTACTACGGACTCATAACGGACTCATAACGGACTCACTACGGACTCAAGGCGACTAAAACTGAATGAAATGTAACAGTATGCAGAAGTAAACTTAGAAGGAAATAGTGGAGGACAGAAGACTGTACTTCTCGACTATACTGACAGTTGTTTTACTCTGTACTAAAGAATAGTATATCAATAGGATAAATATACATGATCATAAATTGTAATAAGAGGCGATTAAGTCAAATATTTGATTTATTGACGTATTAGTTATTTTTACTTTGAATAGTGAATAGAACTATAGATTATTATAAGTTAAATTTGCTTGAGAGGTTACAATTATAGTTCACAAGTTATTAAATGTTTTAGAGAAGAATTGTCTTAGTTAATAAGACAATTCTTTTTTTTATGTATAGGTGAGATATTTTACTAACTGTAAAATCTAGATTATCTTTGATGTTTAAAACGGATACTGCACATGCTTGATAATAAATATACTTCCTTATACTTTACCTCATTAGTAGATATTATCAATAATACAGAACTGACTACACGTGCTAAGTACAGACTACTTAGAAATCTACTAGAGAAAATATGTAAATATGTAGTAAAGGATGAGGTGATCAGTCTTTCTAATCTATTCTCTCGTCTATCCTTTATATGTAATAAGTATAATGCGAGCCGTGTTATCCACAGTTTTAGAATGATCAGTAATGATTTGACTAAGTATGATTCGGCAGAGTTAGATCTATATCTAGAGACCTACTGGATGGATGTAAATGATTTTATCTCTTACGTATTTCAGGTGCCTGTACCTGATGCGAATAGGTCATATTACCCATTTCCTATTCAGAGGTTAGCCCTGAAGCATAATGAGTTTGAGCAGATTATTGATAAGTTGAGAGTTAATGTATTGGGGATTAAGGATAATTTACTTTTATGTGATGTAGAGAATGCAGAAGATGGACAGCCTATACGTGTACAGATTAATGAAGAAGGAGTGAATGCTTCATTTAGTTCTATAGAGAAAATATGGAAGGGAGCTACACTACACTTGATTAATATAGGAGTGGATGATCATCAAATACATCATCCGAAGATATTTATACTAGAACCAGATTACTTAATAGATGTGTCTGCTATAGCAGAATGTTTTCAAGACTATGGGACTTCTTCATTGAGCTTTATAAAGTCGAAGTTCGATGAGATACCTAATAATAAGTATCTACTCATTGGTAACTTTGCTAATGCTGTCATGGATGAGTTAGTAGGTGCAGAAGACGCGCAGACAGTAGACTTTAATACAGTCTTTGTCCACCACTTTGAGAACTATCCTTTTGAACATACGGCTTGTCCTGATATATTAGACATAGAGCAGTTTAAACAATATCGATATGATTGTGAAACTCATTTTAATACAATCAAGAGAGTGTATCTAGAAGAGTTTGTACACTATGGTATCACGAATGAGGGAGATATTAATCTAGAGCCGAGTTTTTTGTGTAATACTTATGGGGTACAGGGACGTTTAGACCTTCTTCATAGTATAAAGAAAGATAACCTAAAGACAACTATCGTGGAGCTGAAGTCTGGTGGAACGGTCTATCCTGATGACGGGGTAGGGGTGAAACCTAATCACACTGTACAGCTGTATTTATATCACCTCATGCTATCTGTGGTATATGATATACCGTATCGAGAGATAGGAAATGAGAAGTATCTGAGTGGTTTTATTTTTTATAGTAAACCAAGAACTAATAATCTTCGTAAAGATCAGATCAACCTTCGTCGAGTGCAGGCGATATTTGAGTTGAGAAATAGAATAGTACTAAATGAACATATCTTAAAGTCAGATGATCTGGAGAAAGTAGCGCTGCTACTCCACTATGTAAAAGGGGAGAATATAGTGCGTAACCCTAATCTGAATACCAAGTTTAAAGATATGCTCTATAAGCAGATAGATATGTTTACGTCTGTGCTAGAGAAGTGCTCAGCGTTAGAGCGTACTTATTTTTATTCTTTTGTCAGCTTTATCGCAAGAGAACAATACATTAGTAAGTTAGGAGCGAGTGACTACGAAGGAAGTCACGGATTGGCAAGTTTATGGATAGACAGTGCTGAGGTCAAAAAAGATAAGTATAGTATCTTATATGATTTAGAGATTATAGAGAATAAAATCTTTGAAGAAGAGAAGCAAATTATCTTTAGGCGAACATTAGTAGATGACTTTGTCAACTTTAGAAAGGGAGATGTCTGTGTATTATATCCTCGAGATCACGATACTGACACAGCAGTGAAGCATCAGATATTTAAATGTACGATACAGAGTATCACTAAAGAAACGGTAACAGTTGTATTTCGTCATAAACAGAGAGGGATTAATTACTTTAATCAATATCGCTTATGGGCGCTAGAACGCGACTCTATGGATTCTTCTTTTACGAGTATGTATAAGAGTCTATATGCGTTCATGAACGCACCGAAGAATAAGAGAGAGGTAATCCTCAATGTGCTACCTCCTAGACAAGGGATAAATTATGGGTTCTATAAGCCTACTCTTTCTGTAGAGCAGAATAGAATATTAAATAATGCGTTGTCAGCAGAAGATTACTTTGTACTAAATGGACCTCCTGGTACGGGTAAGACTTCTCATATTATTAAGGAGCTTGTAGAAGAATTATATACCAATACTAATCAGAATATATTACTTCTAGCCTATACTAATAAGGCTGTGGATGAGCTATGTGGTGCGGTGACGGATGCGCTAGAGCATGTATCTGCTATAGATAAGTTTGTGCGTATAGGTAGCCCGTTATCTAGTAGTCAGAAATATGCTGATCATCTAGTCAGCACGATTATTAAGCGAGAGAGTGAGGCGTTAGAGAAATCGGGTAGGAGATTTACTAGAAATGTTTTGTCTAATATCATTCGTAATAATAGAGTGTTTCTGTCTACAGTAGCTACTATGTCTAGTAAGAATGATGTGTTCAAGCTAAAGAAATTTGATACGGTTATCATAGATGAAGCTTCTCAGATATTAGAACCTCAGATTATAGGGTTATTGCCGAAGTGTAAAAGGTTTATTATGATTGGTGACCACAAACAACTGCCTGCGATAGTGGTACAGAGTGATACATTGTCTAAGACTAATAATCCTCTGCTAGAACAGATAGGACTAGCGGATAGACGCAATTCATTATTCGAACGATTATATAACTTCTGTGAACTGAATAAACTTAGTTATGCACATGATACATTGACCTATCAAGGGCGTATGCATAGAGAGATAGCGGCATTTCCTAATATAGCATTCTATGAAGGCAAACTAAAAGAGGCATATACATTAGAGAATTTAACTAGAGTAGCTAAAAATAGTCTGGAGAGACAAGTAGCTCCGTTAAACTTAAAGCCTGTAGATGATGATCTATTAAGTGCAATACTAGCACAGAAGAGAGTCCTCTTTGTCAATGTGGAAGAACACCACGCAGGACAACAAAAGAAAACAAGTGAGAAAGAAGCTGACTTCGTAGTTCAATTATTACAAAAGATAGAACAACTTTATCAACTAAATGGTCGTAGTGCAGATTTGACTAAGCGAGTAGGAATTATAGCTCCGTTTAAGAATCAGATAGCCCTGATTAAAAATAAGCTAGAAGGTAGTGATATTCTAAATGCTGGAGATATAGTAGTCGATACAGTAGAACGCTTTCAGGGAGGGCAGAGAGATATTATTATTTATTCGTTTACCATTAATGAAGTACTTCAGCTAGATGGGGTAGTGAGTCTTAATGAGGATCAGTCAGTAGACCGTAAGTTAAATGTGGCTCTGACTCGTGCAAAAGAGCAAATGATTATCATCGGTAATGCTGAGGTGCTTAGTCATAATAGTATATATAAAGAGATGGTCACTCATATTAAAGAACAAGGAGGTTACTTCGAATACGATAGTTTATAGTTAACAACAGTGTTTATAACTATGTTGATAACCCTGTTAATAAAAATTATTTACGGAGTAAAAATGTTGATAACTCTAGAGATATATTATTCTCTATAATTAATATTTTTTTTGTAAGTGATTGTATTAGTGGTGTTTGTTTCTTTATTGATATTGAGGTTATCACTGTTTATAATGTGAATAAGATGAATTATAGTTATTAACAATATTGTTGATAACTATAGAGGTGCTACCTAGTAGCTTTGGTCAAAAAGAACATAGTAGAGCATAAAAAAACGCCATCGTAGTGATGGCGTTTTCTGTATAGATAAATCAGTTAAGATTAGTTCTCCATATAAACTTCGATAGGAGCACAAGAACAAATTAAGTTTCTGTCACCGTAAGCATCGTCAATACGACGTACAGTAGGCCATAATTTGTTTTCAGCTACATAAGGAAGTGGGTAAGCAGCTTTCTGTCTTGAGTATGGAAGATCCCAGTTATCAGCAGTTAATAATGCTAATGTGTGAGGAGCATTCTTAAGCTCGTTCACAGGGTTCTCGATAGTTGCATTCTCAATTTCTTGACGGATAGAAGCCATCGCATCACAGAATCTGTCAAGCTCTTCTTTGCTCTCACTTTCTGTTGGTTCGATCATTAGTGTACCAGCAACAGGGAAAGATACTGTAGGAGCGTGGAAACCGTAATCGATAAGACGTTTAGCGATATCTGTTACTTCAATACCTTTTTCTTTGAACTCACGTACATCAACGATCATCTCGTGTGCAGCACGTCCTTTCTCTCCTGTATAAAGGATAGCGTAGTGCTCTTCAAGACGAGTCTTCATGTAGTTAGCATTTAAGATTGCTTGTTGAGTTACTTTCTTAAGACCTTCAGTTCCTAACATAGTGATGTATCCGTAAGAGATTAAACATACTAATGCAGATCCATAAGGAGCAGCAGAGATAGCAGTGATTCCTTTCTCACCACCTACTTTAACGATAGGGTTAGTAGGTAAGAATGGTACTAAGTGCTCAGCCACACAGATAGGTCCTACACCAGGTCCACCACCTCCGTGAGGGATAGCGAAAGTCTTGTGTAGGTTTAAGTGACATACATCTGCCCCGATATTAGCAGGGTTAGTGATTGCCACCTGTGCATTCATATTTGCACCATCCATATATACTTGTCCTCCGTTATCATGGATGATTTGAGTGATTTCCATGATAGCAGACTCATATACACCATGTGTAGATGGGTAAGTAACCATCAGACAAGATAAGTTATCTTTATATTGTTCAGCTTTAGCTTTTAAGTCAGCCACGTCGATATTACCTTCTGGAGTAGTTTTAGTCACTACTACTTTCATACCAGCCATTGCTGCAGAAGCAGGGTTAGTACCGTGAGCAGAAGCAGGAATAAGTGCGATATCACGTTGGAAGTCTCCTCTAGAGTGGTGGTATGCACGGATAGCCATAAGACCAGCGTACTCTCCTTGAGCTCCAGAGTTTGGTTGTAATGTAGTACCAGCAAAACCAGTAATCACATTTAACTTCTCTTCTAATCCGTGTAACATCTCTAAGTATCCTTGTGCTTGGTCAGCAGGTACGAATGGGTGAACGTTGTTCCACTGTGCGTTACTCAATGGTAACATCTCAGCAGCAGCATTCAATTTCATTGTACAAGAACCTAAAGAGATCATAGAGTGGTTAAGAGCTAAGTCTTTGCGTTCTAATTTTTTGATATAACGCATTAACTCAGTCTCAGAGTGGTAGCTGTTAAATGCAGCGTGCTCTAAGAACTTAGAAGTACGTTTTAGTTTATCTTGGTATTTAACTTCAGTGCTTAATGTAGTTACTTCTGTAGCTGTCTTACCAGTAGCTTGAGCAAATACATTAACGATAGCGTTAATATCAGCTAACTCTACAGTCTCGTTTAATGAGATAGAGATAGTGTTTGCATCGATATAGTTGAAGTTGATAGAGTTTGCTTCAGCGATAGGTTTCACTTTAGCAGCATCAGCTTTCACTAAGATAGTGTCGAAGAAGTTAGCGTTCACTTGCTCGATACCTAATTTACCTAATTCAGTAGCTACAGTTACTGCTTTAGCATGGATTAAAGAAGCGATATTAGTCAACCCTTTAGGTCCGTGGTAAACAGCGTAGAAACTAGCCATAACAGCTAATAATACTTGAGCAGTACAGATATTAGATGTAGCTTTTTCACGTTTGATATGTTGCTCACGAGTTTGTAAAGCCATACGTAGAGCGAAGTTACCATCAGCATCTTTAGATACTCCGATGATACGACCTGGCATACTACGTTTATACTCTTCTTTAGTAGCGAAGAAAGCAGCGTGAGGACCTCCGAATCCTAATGGAATACCAAAGCGTTGAGTAGTACCTACTACTACGTCAGCTCCCATTTCTCCTGGAGGAGTTAATAATACTAATGACATGATATCAGCAGCTACAGCTACTTTAATGTCTTTTGCTTTTGCTTGGTTGATAAAGTCAGCGTAGTCAGCTACGATACCGTGTTTACCAGGATACTGTAAGATCGCTCCGAAGTACTCTTCTGAGAAGTTAAACTCTTCGTGGTTACCTACTACTAATTCTACACCAAATGGAGTAGCACGAGTCTGTAATACTGATAGAGTCTGTGGTAATATCTCTTCAGAAACGAAGAACTTCACTACGTTGTTTTTCTTTTGATCTCTTGTTCTTACGTCGAATAATAAGATCATTGCTTCAGCAGCAGCAGTAGCCTCATCTAGTAATGAAGCGTTAGCAATCTCCATACCTGACAACTCAATAACAGTAGTTTGGAAGTTTAATAAAGCTTCTAAACGACCTTGAGCTACTTCAGCTTGGTAAGGAGTATAAGCTGTATACCATCCTGGGTTTTCAAATACGTTACGGATAATAGCTGCAGGAACTACTGCCTCATTATATCCTAAACCGATGAAAGAACGGAATATTTTATTTTTGTTTCCTAATGCTTGAATGTGAGATAAGTACTCATACTCAGTCATTGCAGGAGCAAGGTTTAAGTCTTCTTTAAGACGGATTGCGTCTGGGAAAGTTTCGTTGATTAATTGTTCGATGCTATCAGCTTTCACTGTTTTAAGCATTTCTGCCATATCCTCAGGACGAGGACCAATGTGTCTTAATGCAAATGCGTTTGTTTTCATTTGGACAATAAATAAAAGTTGTGTTTAATCACACAAAAATAACCATTAATCTGACAATTGTATGTTTATATCGATTAATTTTGAAAAGTAAATAAGCATTACACTAGTTAGATTGATAATTAATATGGATTTGTTAAAAAACAGAATAGTTGCTCTTTATTTAAACGGAAGTGTTCACGTTTCGTTAGCAGTCTTTGCTTTAGTGCAGATGACATTTTATTTCTGTCACCTTCCATTTGATGCAGTCGTGTCTACTTTAGCTTTTACAGGAACGCTGTTTTCTTATAACTTTATTAAGTATGCTGAAGTAATCTATAGACATAAGAACCCATTTACACTACGTCTGAAAGTCATTATAGGGATAAGTATTATTGCGTTGCTGATAGGTACTGTTGCCTTCTTTATGCTGAATTGGAAAGCACAATTCGTTACTTTGAGTTTATTGGTGTTATCAGTACTATACGCTATTCCTATCAGTAGTAACCGAAGTAATCTGCGCAATCTAGCAGGACTTAAAGTGTATATCGTATGTCTGTGTTGGGCTACTGTAACGCTTATAGTGCCAGTGATGAATGCTGATATACCAGTCAGTTGGGATATTGTAGTTAAGTTTATACAGCGTTTTATCTTAGTGTTTATTCTAATTGGAATATTTGAAGTCGTTGATTTACAGTATGACGATAAGTATTTGAAGACCTTACCTCAGATGCTAGGAATAGCTAATACCAAATGGCTATTAGGATTACTGCTAATTCCTTTTTATGTTATCGAATTCTTTAAGGTAGGTTATCAGCCTATACAGGCATGGAATAATATGTTGATTGTATTATTAACGCTGTTTTTTATTGTATATGCTTCACCGAAACGAACTAAGTTCTTTACGCTATTCTGGGTAGAGAGTGTGCCTATTGTATGGTGGTTAATTGTTGTTATTCAAGGGAATGCAAGTATGTTAGAATAAAAAGACCAAGCATTTAGCTTAGTCTTCATTTACATATTCTAGTATATCAGCTGGTTGACAATCTAATTCTTTACAGATTGCCTCCAATGTACTGAAGCGTATGGCTTTTGCCTTATTGGTCTTGAGTATGGATAGATTACTCACGGTGATACCTACACGCTCAGCCAACTCATTAAGCGATATCTTTCGCTTAGCCATCATGACATCAAGGTTTACTATTATTGGCATATCGTGGGGTTATATGGTTAGTTCTGCATCTTCTTTTAGACGCAAATGTTGTTTCAATACTTCTACAATCATCAGCAAAATTAAAGGAATAAAGAACATCGTGAAATTAAAATCACCTTTTACAGCTTCTAGGTTATATAGAGATGCTATTCTTGATGCTTCGTAAGTAGATAGATATTCGAGTATATTCTCATAAATAGCAAGACCTAAAAGTATAGAAGCTAGTACTTTTATACGTTTAATTTGAATACGACTAACAGTTTCTCCTTTGTACAAAAACTTTAGAATAGTAAAGCTATTGTATAAGGCATAGACTATAAAGCCGATAAAAATAAATGAACTCATTATCATAATAGTTCTAAGAAATGAATAACTAAAAGGAACATCATCTACACGAATTCTACTTGTTGAATCAGTTACTGCTATCTTAGGTGAGTTATGATTAGTAGTTAATTTTGCATTGTATTCTGTACCGTTTTTGATTGTTATATAGTAAGGATTTGTCGAAATGCTTCTTGCGCTGTCAGAACCTTCATTAAAACCTCTTTTCATATCCCTAAAGTGGTTGTTAAAGGAAAATAAATAGGCAATGATTAATAATATAGTTAGAAATTTTAGTTTCATAAGATCAAGTTATATGGTTAGTTCAGCATTTTCTTTTAAAGTTAAATGTTGCTTTAATACTTCAACAATCAATAACAGAATTAAAGGAATAATAAATAACGAAAAATCATAGTCATACTTAACTAGGTTGAGGTTATAGATATTAGCTACTTCTTGTTGTTCTTTGTTTGAATAATAAATAAATATATTCCCTAATACAGGTAGAAGTAATTGAAAATAAGCTAGAATTTGTAGTCGTCTTATTTGACTATTAGATGCTATATTACCATTATATAAGTTTTTAAAGAATTTTATAAATACAATAATGATAACTGGGAAAAGGAGTATAGTAAGGATACCTAACAAACCTATGAAGAAATTACTAATCCCGTTCGAATATTGTTTAGGAACTTCTATTTCAATAGTCTCTTTTATTTCACGTATTTGTATACCAGTAGTTTTTTTATCTGTTAGAGATAAATGAAGGTCAGAGGTATCACTAGGAGTCTGTTTAACGATCAAAGTAGTATACACTTTATCATCATGACATTCTGGAGCATTATTATACCCTTGTTGAAAATCTCTAAAGTGTACACAAAGATTGGCTATATATAATACAATAAATATAACTGTAAGTAATTTCAGCTTCATAATCTAGGTTTAAAATAATACGTTTATTAATCGTTCACATAATGCTATTAAAAGCATAGCCCAATGGATTAGTAATTTTATCATCGTTAGTAATTTAGTTGGTTAATTGTAATTCAAAAGTATATTTAATTTTTTATAAAACAAATAAAATTTATTGTTATTCGATAAATACTTGTCTAAAAACGTAAAATGTGTCTTTTTTGGATACTTCAAGGATTATAGCAGAGTTTTAAGAAAAGCTCTTTTTTAGTTGCGTCTAAAAATGTTATATTTGCAGTAATATAAAAAGACAAAGATGATACAACTAGTAAATAACATGAAAGAAAACGGGAACGTTGTTTTCGTTTTAAGTAGTGAGAACAAAGGAATTGTTGAGGTTCCTGCATTCTTAAATGATTTTGTAAAAGCATTCGAAGAAGGGAAAAAAGAAGAAGACTTTGCTAAAGTGGGAAGTCAGTATTTCTTTTTCGTAAAAGAGAATGAGAACTTAGAAAAAATGCGTTTAGCTGGTAATAGCGTTCGTAAACAATTAGATAAAAAAGCTGACAACCTTACTATCGTAGGTAATGGCGCTTCTACATTAGCTTTAGTAGAAGGATTTATGTTGTCAAACTACCAATTCTTAAAATACTTCAAAGAAGCAGAAGAAATGAAGTTCGCTTTGAGTAATGTTGAGGTAAAAGGAGATTTCACAGCTAAACAAATCAGCGACTTAAACAATACTGTAAAAGCGGTGTATTGGGCTCGTACTATGGTAAACGAACCTGTAAGCTTCTTAAATGCTACTCAATTAGCAACTGAAATAGAAGCTCTAGGTAAAGAGGCTAACTTCTCAGTGAAAGTATTAGGTCGCAAAGAGATTGAAGATCTTAAAATGGGTGGTTTATTAGCTGTTAATAAAGGATCTATTGATCAACCTACTTTTACTATTATGGAGTACAAGCCTGCTAATCCAATCAATAAAAAGCCTATCGTACTAGTAGGTAAAGGAGTAGTGTATGATACAGGAGGTCTAAGCTTAAAACCAACTGCGGGTTCTATGGACTCTATGAAGAGCGATATGGGAGGTGCAGCATGTATGGCAGGTACTATCTATGCAGCAGCTTTAAATGATGTGAATGTTCACGTTATCGGATTAGTTCCTGCTACAGATAACCGTCCTGGAGGAAATGCTTATGCTCCTGGTGATGTGATTACTATGTTTGACGGTACGACTATCGAGGTATTAAACACAGATGCAGAAGGACGTATGATCTTAGCAGATGCTATTGCTTATGCTACTCAGTATGATCCAGAGGTTATTATTGATGCAGCTACGCTTACAGGTGCAGCTTTAGTAGTAGCTGGAGATATGGCATCTTGTATTATGGGGAATGATGAGCAGACTATCGATGCTATTATCGCTTCAGGATACAACGTACACGAGCGTTTAGCTAAGCTACCTTTCTGGGATGACTATAAAGACTTGTTGAAATCTAACGTAGCAGATATGAAGAATATCGGTGGACGTTTTGCAGGTACTATCACAGCAGGTAAGTTCTTAGAGCACTTCGCTAAAGCACCTTATGTACACATGGATATCGCAGGTCCAGCTTGGATGGATGCTCCTAGAGATTATAAAGGTAATGGTGGTACAGGAAGTGGAGTACGTACTCTAGTTGACTTCTTGACTAACTATAAAGGATAATATCTAATCAGGATATAAAGTAAAAGGCGTTCGAAAGAACGCCTTTTACTTTATAACTTAAATCACAGTATTATTTTAATCGTTGATATGTTTCAAATGCATTAACATGCATCTTTGTATCAACAACGTATAAGATAAGGGTGTTCTCGGAAAACTCTTTAATTTTAACTGTTCTGTTTGGATGGTAATGTTGTGATCCACTTCCATCATATGTTATTTTGATATATCCTCCAGAATTCACTAAATACTTTCCTCTATAAGTTTCATATGTGCATTTATTTACTTCATCGTCATTTGAATTTTGTTTATTCTGTTCTAGACAATAAATGTATACTTGTTTATCGTATTGCAATTGAAAAACAAGAAGACTTGAACCTGTAAAATGAAGAGTAGAATAGAACTCTTCTGATTCATTAACATAAGGCGTTTCTGTGTCAGTAAGTGTAATATTTTCTCCTGTTTCGACATCAGTAAGTTTTATGAGTTCCCATTTTCCAGTTATCTTTTTATGTATTTCATCTGGAGACATTAGTGATATTTCTTCTTCAGTTATTGTTTTATTTGTAATTGAATTGTCATCAGAGGAGCAGTTTGCTGCAAACATACCTACTAGGCATAGTGCTAGTATTCTTAAATTGTTTTTCATAGTTAAGTTTTTTTAACAAAATTACTTAAAATATTGTTATTGTCAAGTGATTGATAATTATTGTATGGAAAGCTTGAATTCAGTGCATTTATCGTATTTTCGTCATCTTATAAAGAATCATAACAATGAATAACTTAGTAGAAACAACCACTTTTATATCTGTAGATAAAAGTAATATACACTTAATTCTTCCTTTAGCAGAGAAGATATGGGAGGATACGTATCTTCATATTATCGGACAAGAACAGATAGACTATATGCTACCAATGATGTATAGTGATGAGCGTATCTTAGGTGAACTAAAAGAAGGGTACCAATGGGAACTGTTAATGCAAGGGGACGAGTTATTAGGCTACACAAACTATAAGCTTATGGAGGACAACCGTGTGTTTCTTTCTAAATTATATACTAATGTGTATAAACAAGTAAAGGGCTTAGGATATTTTATGTTTGAGCATGTAGTAGAGTATGCTAGACGTGAAGGCGCTACTGCGCTATATCTTACCGTAAATAAAAATAACCAACGTGCTATAGATTTCTATATCCGCAATAATATGAAGTGTATAGAGTCTAAGACTTTTGATATCGGACAGGGATATGTAATGGATGATTATATCTATCAGTTAGATTTATAATAACAAAGAAGTTAGCCATTGGCTAACCTTCTTTGTTATAACATCAGCTCTATTACTCTATAAGTAAACTCATATTCATAAATACTTGGTTGCTCGTTAGGCATAGACTTGACTACTGTTTTTACCTTAGCAGTCAGAGGTAGATCTTGAGCATTATAAGTGTACTCTATCGTAGTTAGGAGGTCGCTACTTTCTATTTTAACGACATTGTTTTGTTGATTATAGTTAGTGTACATCAGCTCATTAGCACTAAGATAGTTTGACACATTATACGCATAAGGCAAGTAAGCAAATGGGTAATTCTTTTGGTCATAAGTATAGATTGTCTTATTGCTATCTAGGTTGACTAACTTTAGATTGTTACTAGGATTATAGATAAAGTCAGTTACTTCAGGATCAGAGTACTGAGGCTTAGAAGATATCTGTATAGAGCCAGGTAAGTCTAGTCTATTATACACGATCTTACTTACTCTAGACTCGTCATAGTATAAATCCTTAAACTCTGTATATTGAAGTATTTTATTGTCGTATACTAGGTCTAAGCTCATTTTATTCTCTCCATAGATGACCTTGCGCAGTAGGTTATTCTCATCTAACTCCATGGTAGCAGTGAAAGAACTACTAGGTGCTCCATTCTCTACTAAATAGGATTCCACAGAAGTCAGTTGACCTAAATCATTATAATTAAAGTCATATTTAGTAATAGATACTTCAGTATTAGACGTACTTCCGTCTACTACATTTACATCACCGATAAGGGTAGCGTTATCAATAGGAACATAGTTCTTCTCGACAACTTGGCTTACTACAGTCAGTTTCTTTATCTGATCAGAAGGTATAGGACTGGATGTACTATAACTATTCCAACTAATTACGAATAGTAACAGTGGAGTGAATAACAAACTTCTTTTCATAGTATTTTTATAATATATTACTTCATTATTGGTATATGTAATTCTTTATAGATGAATTCATACTCATATAAAAGCCTTTTGTTGTTCTTATCCTCTTTATCTATACTAGTGATTCTAGCAGTAATAGGGAATTCTTTCTTGTTATATGTGTAGTCTATAGAAGTTATAAATTTAACATTTTCAATTCTAATTACATTGTTTTGTTGAATATAATTTGTAAATATTAAGGATTCAGTCCCTAAGAAACTAGATATAGTATATCCGTATGGCAGATAGCTGAAAGGATATTTTTTATTGTCATAAGTATAGTCAGTGTATTGACCATTATATATTTCTCTGTTCAAGCTTAACTTATCGTTATACTCCAAACTTATTTTAATAGCATTCGTCTTTTCTGGTATAGTGCTAATCGTAATCTGACTTGGTAATAAGTTCGTGTTATAGTTATATGTACTAGTTCTCGTTTCTCTAAAATTACTGTTAGTAAATATAAACGAGCTTAGTAGTTTATCTGTGTACTCTAGTTTGTAAGAGCTCGTATCAGATCCTAAATCAATATTTTTAATAGTATGCTTATCCTCCATCTCTATGTATGTAGTAAAGGGATAACTAGGCATATCATTTTCTATAGTGTAACTACTAGTCGAAATTAAGACACCCTGCGTATTGTATGTAAAATCATAGTGTCTTATAAATACCTCAGTATCTCCATCAGTTTGATCTATGGAAGGATTGGGGTTGATAGATATAATATGCGCTTTCGGTATATGTTGTTTCTCTATTACTCGTTCTACTACTGTGATTGGTTGTCCCCAAGCAATAGGAAATATAAGTAGTAGTAGAAGAACTAAGCTGATAGACTTCATGGTTTTATCTTTTCTTGTTTTTTAAACGGATTAGCTCTAGTTCTTTATAATAAAACTCATATTCACACGTCACTCTACTATCTAGAGCATTTGTTTTAGAAGTCTTTCTAACCCTTGCTGTGATAGGTAAGTTGTCTGTATTATAAGTATAGTCTATGGTAGTGATGTGTTCATCATCTTCGAACCCCACAATGTTGTTTTTAGGAGCATAAGTAGTAAAGGTCAACCAATCTATAGACATATAGTAGAACGGATTATAGTAATAAGGCTGCCCTGCTAGTATATACTGCTTATCATCATAGCTAAAAGAGAATAACTCTAGAGGATTCTTATAGGTACGTACATTCTGATTAAGGTCATAGGTGAAGTCAAGATTGATAACTTCATTAGGTTTGCTTTCATTGCCTAATCTTGCATGTACAGGTAGTTGATGCTTATCATAGCTAAATGTACTAACCACTAGTTCTTTAAACTCTGGCTCGTAATGTGTGATTTGATGAAGGATATTATCTTTATAAACAGCTTTTAACTTATCGGTATCCTCGTCTAGTGAAATAGTTGTCAATTGCTTCTTAGCATTTAACACCACTCCTAAGCTAGAAGGGTTAGTCGCTTTCTCATTGACGATATTACTAGAGTAGGTGTTGACTAATTGACCATATTCATCATAAGTAAATAAGAAGTTGCGTATTTCTGTTTCTGTATTCTCTTTATCTTTATTTATTGTATTCGATTTTCCATCTGCATAAGTTTCTGTGATTAGTAAGTAACTTTTCTCTACAGCATGGTCTAATACTGTTGTTTTAAATGTTTTCCCTTTTCGTTTTGTAGTAGAGTTAAAACTACCACAATTCATTAATAGTAATAATAGTGGTGCTATTAAAAGTGTTCTTTTCATTGTTGTCTTGACTAGGCGATAAAAATACAATTATTTTTAAACACACACTTCTAGGCAATTTATTTAAACCTAGTACGGATAGCTAGTACATTTATTTGTGTCTTTATGGCATAATGTTGTTAAAGCTACTTTCTTATTCTTATTTAGTTTAAATAATTTATTATCTTCGCTTCATTAAAATTTATAAGAGATGAGTACAGATACAATAAACCCAAATTTCGATCAACATAAAGTAAAGCCTAAAGCTCCTAAAATCGAAGAATTAATCAATGAGTGTAAGTCAGTAATGATGGCTACTATCAGCGAGGACGGAACACCATTAGTAAGTACAGCTCCTTATTCTAGAGTAGGTAATGAGTTTCAGATATTAGTTTCTTTTATGGCAAAACATACAAAGAACTTACGTGATCGCAAGCAAGTATCATTCATGTTTGTAGAAGATGAGAGCGTATCTAAACAATTATATGCTAGACACCGTTTAACTTTAGATACTCAAGCGGAGTTAATCGAGAAAGAAAACCCATTATACGAGAAAGCAATCGCTGACTTAAGAGAAAGACATGGTAAGGTAGTAGAAGTATTAGATAACTTAGAAGACTTCATCATGTTTAACTTTAAGCCAGTTAAAGGTTCTTATGTGAACGGATTCGGTAG
The DNA here is from genome assembly GCF_032073645.1 of Myroides sp. NCBI lineage: Bacteria > Pseudomonadati > Bacteroidota > Flavobacteriia > Flavobacteriales > Flavobacteriaceae > Myroides > Myroides sp. The sequence continues at coordinate 80,358 of NZ_DAMANB010000003.1, read as the reverse complement.
TGCATACTTCGTAGATGAGAATCTAGAAGTGATGGAACACAGAAGAGGTGCTCATGGACAACATAACGTAGATCAAAAGTAATAACTATATTTTTATTAACGGAAGAAGCCTTTATTTCCTTATTGGAGTAAAGGCTTTTTTTATTGTACTATAAAATAGTAGTTTTGAAGACAGAAGATTATTTTGATTTATGACTAAAGGACAAGTACATATTCGTTGTTCCAAATGCGGAACATTTAATGTAGATACAGATAACTGTATATCGTGTGGACATGCATTGAATATGGTACAGCAACGTGAAGAAGAACGCAAGCACTTAGAACGCGAACGCATTGCTAAGGCATTAGCCGAAGAGCCTTCTGCGATAGAGAAGTTTCTACTCCGTATGACGAAGCACCCATGGCTGCTAGTACGTTTATTTTTTAAGTTAGTCTATGGCGTTTGGTTTACTGTGATGGCAGTGACGATGTTTATAGCTTGGCTAATCGGGATGATAGTAGCATGAGTGTATTGAAGCATTGGACTTTCATTACTATGTTAGTAGTGGGTGGGGCTATCTATACAGCACAACGCCTGGAGGTAGAGTTACCATCCTTTATTAATAATTATGTCAACGATATTCTCTCTATTCCCCTTACTATGACAGTGATATTAGTCATTCTACGCCTATGGAAAGGGAGTGCATATCAGTTGTCACCTTTGATGATCACTAGTGTAGTCTTATACTACACCTTTTATTTTGAATATTACCTTCCTCAGCACACTTCTCGTTATACAGCAGATCTATATGATATAGGCTGTTATATCTTAGGAGGTATCCTCTTTTATCTTTTACAACAATATGTGTGGAGCGCAAATAATTCCCTTCAGAAGAAAGTATCACACAAATAAATAGCATTACTTTTTTGTTTTCATCTAGTTATTAGTCGTTTTTTTCTCTCATTTTAGAAATTTTGAACACCTTTTTTTAAGAAATCCCCCTTTTTTGGAGATTAATGGGGATTTAATAGAAAAAAATGGTATGTTTTTTTTGAGTAGTATTTTTATTAAGTATTTGATATATAGATTGTTGTTGTTTTTTGTGTTAAGATTACTATTAGCATACACCTGTCTTAAAGCCAGTATTCATGGGGTTTTATCGAAGATTGTTCGACAATAGTGGGACAATACACCGATAATGGTGGAGCTAAGAGGTTGTTTGTTGAAGGAGTATCCTTTTATACTCCACGTATTCTTCATGTATTTGCTCTTGAGGTTGTGATAGGTTATTTTGAAGGATGGTGTTTTAATTACTGAGAAGATATCTGAAGATAAGGCAAAAAATGAAAAAAACGATACCTTTGTACTTCCACTGAGATAGCGTTGTCTAGAAGGTGTTATAACAATTAAAGCGCAGTATGATTACAGTATTTTATACAGATTATTATGAGAATCTATCTGAAGAGAATCTAGAGCTAACACTAGAAGAATGTATAGAGATATTCTCAGAGACGATAGATTTAGTGGATAACTTCGTCGGTATTACGGTAGGTGCACACACGATGCAGTTTCACTGTGATGAAGACCGTATCTTAGTAGAGGTGTTAAATCCTCCTACATTAGTCAACCCACAGATGTATGCTGATAAAGCACAATGCTTAGCCATCATTAAAGATATTTATGCAAAACAACAACTGTTCGTCTATCCACAGATGAAATTAGTAGATGTGCGCAAAGAGAGTCTTGACGATGTATTAGAAAGAGAAGCTTAATAAAGAAGAATAGAAAAAGCCTGCTAGACATACTAGCAGGCTTTTTTTGAAATCGTTTTTTTGTGAAGGTGTGAGGTCGTTTAGTTTATTATATTAATACATAGTTTGTCACATCATCTAGGTACCTTATGCCCGTAGGGCAAGACTGTTAACCGTTCACTGATAACCGTAAACCAATTACTATTTCTTTTGATTAGCGATAATAACTAAGGTTACAGCACCTAATACGAATAGTAGACCTATAGCAGACATCCAGTCGAAGTGCTCTGCGAAGAATAAGGTACCTACTAGTACAGCTACTATGGGTTCCATAGATCCTAGGATAGAGGTGACAGTACTACCTGCGTGCTTCACTGCTAGTACTAGACATAAGTCAGAAATGAAGGTAGCGAATACTCCTAATAGAATAAGGTTGATCCAATCGCTTGTAAGGGTCACCGTCTGTATTCCTGTAGTGAAAAGACAGTAGAATAAGAAGATTAAACACCCCATTAACAATACGTAGAAAGTCAATGAATCAAAGTTCATCTCTGATATTCTAGATTTATTTAAGCCTACGATATACAGTCCATAGGTGAATATCGTCAGGGCAGAGAGTACTAGACCTGTGATCAGTGAAGGCGAAGCCTCACCGTGTATACACATCATACCGACTCCCACTAGAGATAGAATAGACGCTACCAAGAGTGCGATAGACTTCTTCTCCTTATAGAACATAATCATGACAATACTGACGAATATAGGGTATAAGAAGTGTACAGTAGTGGCTAGCCCACTATCTATATACTCATACGCATCGACTAAGAATTTGGCTGTTGCGGCATACAATAACGCCAAGAAAAAGACGACTGCTAGATCTTTAATAGAAATTTTTAAGCTTGTTTTTTTGTACAAACATACTGCGCCCATGGTCACAGATGAAAATAAGAATCGATAAAATAGAATGGTCGGTATGCCTATAGCAACCACTCCTTCTGGTCGCAAGTTCGGCAGTATCAATGGTAAGGAGAACAAAGGCACCAAACCAAATGTACCCGAAGAAATCAATGCGAATAGAATTCCTTTAAGGTTTTTCATTGTTTTAAAAATCTTTTAATTAAAAATCTGCGCAAAGGTACATTTTCAAGTCGGGGTATAGAAGTAGGAGGTATATTATTGCTAATCTCTTGTTTTACCTAGGATAGGACCGTTTATTTTGATAAGAGATTTGGTAGAGAAAAATTAAGATGATAACATTTTTCGTAATAATTTTAGAATAAGATAATTAAGGAATAGTGTATCTTTAACATAAAATTCGATATGAGGAATATGTTGATATTGATCTTTATACTTATTTCTGTCTCTTGTTTAGGGCAAATACCTACAGATTGGCAAGTGGATGGGTTAAAAGGAAAGGTGAAGAATATGGAAATAGTTATGAATGGGGTAGGTGAAAGTGCATGCTTTAAAGAAGTAAATGTTTATAATGAAGAGGGGTATTACCTATCTAAAAAGATGTCAGTTTTAGATGAAAAAGCACCTGATGTTGCTATGTTTTTAAATATGATGGAGAACTATGAACCATATAAAGGTAATAAAAGGATTACGATAAGCTTTTTAGGTGATAAAGTAGAGATAGCTAAGGGGACAGAAGAGTGGCAGTCAGATAGTATTCGCGTTAATATTAGTAAAGGAATTTCGTGGGGAGAAAGTAGTGAAGAAAAAGAAGTTCTGATTAATATAACTACCGAAACATTTAATGGAAAAGGGCTTTTAGTAAAAAGTTTGTATGAAGATGAATTTAGTAGTTCAACTGATTTGCCAGGTAAAAGATTAGAGACAGTTAATACGTTCAATACAGAAGGATATTTAACTAGTTTAAGAGTAAATGATTTAAATAAAAATACATCTACAGAGTTAAAAGTGGTAAATGTAGAACTAGATATTAAGGGAAATGTAACAGTACAAGAGCATTACGAGGATGATGTATTAGTGCTTAATAAAACCTTTACCTACGAATATTACGATTAATAAAAAAAGCTAAAGAAAAAGAAATGATTAAGCAGTTAATGTTGGTGCTAGCAGTGATGCTAGTAGGGTGTAAGTCAGAGGGGAGTACTACACCCTATAGTGATGCGAAGTTAGAGGGGATCAGAGGAAGAGTAAAGTCTGTAACAGAGGTTATACGACTGTCTGACTCTAATGTTGTGTCACAGAGAATAAGCCTATATGATGAGAACGGATATAAGATATCGATGGAGTCTTTAGACAATGAGTTAGATACTGAGTTGTTAGAATTTAGTAGTAATGGTATCCTTAAATATGAGCCGTATAATGGACAACAACGTCTATTAAAAGGGTATGATTATGAAGGAGCTGTGATAAGTGAAGCAACTCAGAAGTGGTCTTCTCCTATGGCTTATACTGTAGTTACATCTTATGCTAATACTCCTTCAATGAGTAATACTATAAAAGGAGCATTGGATAAAGAAGGGAAGATAAGCTCTATGCAGATGATAGCAAAGAGTGGAGAGGATATACAGATAAACTCATTGACGAAGTTTATATATGATGATAGTGGATATCAGAATGGTTATATACAGAAAGATGTGCTAGCATCTACAGATATTAAGTATGTGATAATGAATAAGGGGTACGATAGTTTTGGGAATATTACAAAACAAGAAGTATATGTGGAACAAAGTGTACTAGTGAGTGAGAAGGAGATTACGTATGAGTATTATGAATAGGTTGACTGTAATTATGTAATAAAAAGTAATTAAAATTACGTGATGAGTATTTATAGAGGTTAATTATTGTGAATTTTATTGTATAATCTAGTGTTTATGGTGAAATAGGCGATTACTAGCCTTGGAAGTATGGTTAAAATGTGTAATTTGCCCATCTTAAACTAAACACTAACCAATATGAAAATCACAAACGTAATCAGTAAGACGATTGCACATAGTGTACTAGGGGTGACCTTACTGTCTAGTGCGCTAGTATTAGCACAAAAACAAGATCCTATAGTAGAGGCTATCGTAAAAGAAGGGACTACTAATTCTCAGTTAAAAAAATATGCATTTGAACTAATGGATGTCATCGGACCTCGCTTAGTTGGAACACCACAGATGATGCAAGCACATAATTGGGTTAAGGATCAGTATTCTTCTATGGGCTTCGAGGCGCGTAATGAAGAATACGGAACATGGAAAGCATGGGAGCGTGGTACTACACAGATCACGATGACTTCACCTCGTACTAAATCATTAGAGGGAATGCAACTGGCATGGAGCCCTGCTTCTAAAAAAGGAGGGGTGGACGGAGAAGTAGTGATATTAGCAGATGTAGCTTCTCAGGCTGACTTTAATGCATGGTTACCTTCTGTAAAAGGAAAGTATGTCATGATCTCTATGCACCAACCTACAGGAAGACCAGACTACCAATGGCAAACTTTTGCTACAGAAGAGTCTTATACTAAAATGAAAGAAGAGAAAGCTGCAGCTGAGAAAGCATGGGCTACTCGTATCAAAAATACAGGATATACAGCTAAGGAATTGCCTAAAGTATTAGAAGATGCAGGAGCTGCTGGTGTGATAATGTCATACTGGACAGGTATCATGGGGTCTAATAGAATCTTTGGAGCAGAAACTAAAAAAGTGCCTACTATAGATATCGCATTAGAAGATTATGGAATGCTATATCGATTAGCAGAGAATGGTAAGAAACCTCATATCCATGTGAATGCACAGTCAAAAGACCTTGGTACTGCGAAGACATATAATACAGTAGCTGAACTTAAAGGTGGAGAGAAAGGAGATGAGTATGTAATCTTATCTGCACACTTAGATAGCTGGGATGGTGGAACAGGTGCTACGGATAACGGTACAGGCATCATCACGATGATGGAAGCAGCTCGTATCTTAAAAGCGGTATTGCCTAATCCTAAACGTACTATCTTAATCGGTAACTGGGGAAGTGAAGAGCAAGGATTAAATGGTTCTCGTGCTTTCGTAGCAGATCACCCAGAACTACACAATAAGATACAAGTAGTATTCAACCAAGATAACGGTACAGGACGTGTGGCCAATATCTCTGGGCAAGGGTTCTTAAACTCTTATCAATATATCACAGACTGGTTATACGCAGTGCCTGAGAAATATAAGAAAGAAATTAAGACTCATTTCCCTGGATCGCCTTCAGGAGGTGGTTCAGATCACGTATCATTTGTAAGTAAAGATATACCTGGGTTTATGATGAGTTCATTGAGCTGGGGGTATGGTAACTATACTTGGCATACGAATAGAGATACAGCTGACAAAATCGTTTATGACGACGTACAGAACAACGCTATTCTGATCGCTATCATGGCTTATAAAGCAAGCGAGGAGAAAGAGTTGGTATCTAGAGAAAAGATTGTTCTTCCATTAGACAGTAAAGGAGAACGTCAAGAGTGGCCAGAGTCAAGAGGACCTAAGCGCACAAGTAACTAAGATATAAAGAAAGAGCATTGCTGAGGTAATGCTCTTTTTTTGTTGTAAAATGTTGCATAGAGTTGTTTAATTTTGAAAGATAAAAAGGTAGATATGATAAAGTTGTTTTACTATGACGCTCTTACTGATCAGGGGCAAGAAGGAGACGAGTCTAAGGTGGCTACAGAGCTAGAAGTAATCACGTGTTTTAAGAAGTTGTCGACAGAAGAAGGTACTTTTATTGGAATATTTAAGGGAGAGGATGATACACTACAGTTTGGTTGGTTAAGAGATGATATGTGGATTATAGATATTCCTATAGTGAGTAAAAAAGGCTCTTATCAGAAGGAAGGGACTAGAGAAGAGTGTATAGAATTAATTAAAGAGCAATATAAAAACTTTGATTTGAGCTTCAGTCATAGTTATACATTTGAGGAGTGGTAGTGAGTTTTATATTAGTGTAAACTAGTTTTTATATTTAGTTTCTAGTATTGATGGTTATTTTTTGGTGACTATTTTAATAAACTATATTTTTTAATCTTAATTTTATTGTTTTCTGTTTTGTATTTACGTTAAATAATATTTTTTTGGTATAAACTTTTGTTGTTTTTATTTTACTTTGATGCCCTAAAATAATAAGAACATGAAAAATATAAGTTTGGTTATCATGATGTTAGTCATGGTTTTTGTTACTGGATGTTCAAAAGAAGACTTAGAAGTAAGCAATAAAGATGTCAGTATTCAGTACAATGGTACATCTGTAGAAACTAGAAAAGCTAAGGAGTACACTAATTTTTATTTTACTATTAGATCTAAAGTGCGTACACCTATGCAAGGGTATGTAGAAATAGTTACTATAAATAATGAGAAGATAAAGTCGGATAGATTTTCTCTTAGTATGGGAGAACATAGAGAAGTTCTAGTGAAGAAAGAAGGAGTAGTAGTTGAAAGAGATTATGTAAAAAGCTATAAAGTGTATGCTACACCTATCAATTTTGATGCATTTCCGAATAAGGGAATGCCTTCAAGAGACTTCTTTAATCCACCTATGTATAAATTTCCAAAGGCAGGATAGAATGTCTATAGGATATATACAAATGGGATACTTAATGTTGACGTAGTGTTAAAGCATTGTGTTTTATTTTGTTTGTGCAGTTTATTTGTAATAAAAATTGCTTTATGAATAAGATATTGATGTCTATGATCATGATGATGCTATTATTAGTTAGTTGCTCGTCAGATGACAATGGACTTAAGAGTAATGATAAAGATGCTTATACAGAATATGTGAGTCATACTGTTATACAAAGAGATTCAAAAAGGTATAGTCAGTTCATGTACAATGTGAAGTCTGTTACTACTAACCAGTTAAAGGGATATCTAGAACTAACTACTGTAGAGGATAAAAAGTATAAGTCAGAAGACTTTAGTGTAAGTCCTGGAGGAGTAACATCAGTGAAAGTGCTTGTGGAAGGACAAGTGAGTGATGTGGGCTTTATTAAGGATAGAAAGCTATATGTTAGACCTGTTATTGCCTTTGTGGATCCTTTGTTGCCAAGAAAATAAATTATTACTTATAACTAAAAAAAGAGCTATTTGAGATTTTCTCTAATAGCTCTTTTTGTTGAAATAAAGTATAGGTTTATTTAAAGATATCTTTTATCACTTTCCCTTTACTGTATTCTAGTTTTATACCTAATAGTTCAGCCATTGTATTCGCCACATCTATTTGCTCATAACTACCTGTACTGATTGTTGTATTTTGTTTAAAGTCTGGCCCCATAGCGAAGAATTCGATATGACGACATCCTAGACAAGCATCTCCATGGTTAACAAAAGAATCTTTTACCCCATCTAAGTGACGACCATGGTCATTTGATACCATTAGTGTTGTCTTGCCTTTATAGTCAGGTTGAGATTGTAAGAAATCCCATATATCTTTAATGCTTTGATCTGTTGTTTTGATAGCTTGTATGTATTCATTCCATTTGTTAGCATGTCCATAGCTATCCACATCTTTTAGGTTAATAACAACTACATTAGGTTTGTCAGTTGTGATTACTTTTTTGAAGTTCTCGATAGTTACTTCATCTGTTCTATAACCTGTACCATTACCTGCTACTCCTGCATCTGCTTTAGGCATATATTTATTGTTCCAATCTGGGTTTTTAGTATTGTTTAGTACTTCTAATTTGTCTTTAGATACGACAACCCAAGCTTTGCTACTGTCTTTGTTCGTTTGTTTTAACCATTGTTGTAACACAGAAGGATTGGTAGGAAGTTCTTTACCGTTATTTTTAATACTGTCATATACACCTGTGATAAGAGCTGTATGTCCTGCATTAGTATTCGTTAGTCCATTGTTTCTAAAGTTGCTGATAAAAACTCCTTCTTTTAATAGAGAAACACGGTTAGGGATATGCGCTTGTGTAGTTTCTTGCCACGTCTCTGTCATTCTAGGGCCGTCGATTACGAGTAATACGACATTCTCAGTTTGATACTTTTTGTTTTCTTTTTGTTCTACTTTGTTGTCATCGCTAGAGCATGATGCTAGGGATACACATAAGATAAGGCTTAGAATAATTCTTTTCATAATGATGTTTTTGTATATCACAAAGTAACCTCGATTATGCTGCATAATACAAGTTATTCGCATTATGCGTTTGTGAAGCTTAGGTTACATAAATGTTTAGAAAAAAGAAGAACAGAAGTTGTTATTTAATGATGGATTAACGACTATTTTGTATCATTTGCTGTACAAGTTTTTAGAAGTAATTTATAAAAACTCTATCTTTAAGGATTCAATTATAAAACTATGAAGAAGTTAGGTTTGTATCTTATGATTCTTGCTCCGATGATCGGCTTTGGACAAAGCTCGAATGGGAGAATACAAGAGTTGTGGAATATTATTCAGAAACAAGAAGAGAATGCTGAGGTAAAGAGCATGTTGCCCAATATACAGGAAGTAAAGAAGTTGTCTAAAAGACACAATGACTATCCTAGTATGATTAAGGCAATGTTCTATGAGGCAAGAGTGAATATCTTAGTCAGTGAAGATGATAAGTATGATGTCAATACAGTCATTAAGCAATTCGCTGAAGAAAGAAGAAATGCTAAAGGAATTAATAAGGCTATTATCGACACGTATATCGCTGAAATATTTAAGCTTTATTACACTGCTAATAAATATAAACTTAGAGGTAGAACAACTTTAGAACAAAGTACAGCTTCTGGTGTTGCATACTGGACTGCTGAGGAGTTTAAGAAAGAAATAGAAAAGTATTATCAAAGTGGACTTTCTCTAGCAGCTAAAGAACAAGGAGAATCTATTGGTAATTGGGGAGATATGTTTAGCTCTAATGTTTCTAACTTAGGTGTTAATAGGACTAAACTGACAGTGTATGATGCATTGCGTCTAAATTATTTAGACAATCTACAGTATAACTCATTTGATTTGTCAGATGAAGAACGTAGAACACTAGAGCAAAAGGAGGAAGAGTTAAAAGCATCTCTTCTAAAAGATGTAAAAGCTAAGAATGATCCTACACTCTATGTGTATGTAGAGATGTATCTAGCAGCTACTATAGAATCTAGTGAGGATAGAAAAGAGAAGTTCGAAAGCTTATTAGCAGCGTATCCTAATGAGCCTCTTGTGTATGAGGGATATGCTAATTATCTAAATGGAGTAGAACTAGTAGCTCTAATAGATAAGGCTGTAAAGTTATTTCCTAATACCAAGACGGCAGAGAACTTAAGTGCACTGAAGAAGTATACAGAACGCAAACAATACACTTATAATATCAATAAGTATGTGCTAGATAAGCAGGCTATACCTGTGAGCATAGGACATCAGAATGGGGATAAGTTATATGTGCGCGTGTATAAGAACAACCAGGCTAAGAGAAGTAACAATGTACCCTTTCATAAGGGGATAGAGGCATATAACAGATTAGATAAGGAATATACTTCTATAGATACTTATGCATTGCAGTTGAGTACCTTCACTGATTATGAAATGCACAAGACTGTGGTAGCATTACATCCGTTAGAGGCAGGTAGATACTTTATAGCATTTTCTAATGTGCCTTTTGATCAGATTAAAGAAGGGGAGTCGGATGTACAAGTGAGCCTAGTCAATGTGACACCTAATATTATAGAAATAAACGAAGGGAAATTACGTGCTTATAATAGAAGAACAGGTAAGCCATTAAGCAATATTAGTATTCACATCGCTAATGAAGATGAGAAGCGAACTAATAGTAATTATTGGGAAACGGTGATAACGACAGATTCGAATGGAGAGGCTAATCTTGATTTTGCTAAATCTGATCGATATCTCTATGCTAATATAAAAGGGGAAGAGGTATATTATTCTTCTTATGTATACAATCGTTATCAGCAAGAAGAAAAAGAAGATAATGTACAGTATAAAGCGACTGTACTAACAGATAGAGGTATCTATAGACCTGGACAAGTCTTATATTTTAAATCTATAGTTTCTAAAAAGAGTAAGCTAAGTGAGCAGGTCGTAGCTAAGGCACAAGTATCTATAAAGCTATATGATCCTAATGGAAAGGAATTGACTACACAACAACTGTTGACCAATGAGTTTGGTTCTGTGAGTGGACAGTTTGTATTGCCATCTGTAGGTAGATTAGGTAATTATAGTGTTGAAGTCATATTAGGAGAGGAGACTGTAGGATGGAGTCATCTATCAGTAGAAGAGTATAAGCGTCCGAAGTTTGAAGTAGAGTTCGAAAAACCTAAAGAGATCTATAAGCTAAATGAGGAGGTAATAGTAGAAGGAAGTGCAAAGGCTTTCTTAGGGGCTAATATAGATAAGGCGAAAGTAATCTATAGAGTAGAACGACAAGAGATATGGCCTTATTGGATATGTGGACCTTACTACCCAAGTAGATATCTGAATCCTGAGACAATGATTCAGGGAGAGACAATAACGGATGAGAAAGGAAAGTTTACTATCAGCTTTAAGGCGTTGCCTAAAGAAGAAAAAGAAAGTAAGCTGCCTCGTACCTTTACTTATTTTGTCTATGCAGATGTAATAGACCAGAATGGAGAAACACATAGCAGTAGTATAGATGTTGTAGTAGGAGAGAAGAATATAGAGTTAGCTGTTAATCTTCCTTTTATTTCTACAGTAAAGGATTTGAGTAAGTTTACGATTAGTACGAAGAACTTAAATGGGATAGACTACGCTTCTCAAGGGGAGTTAAGTATATTTCCTCTTTTAGCTCCTAATCCTGAGCGTATCTCTGATAATTTTGGTTTAGATAAAGGAGATTATAAGTTGTATGATTACAATGAGTTTGTCTCTCTATTCCCTCATTTAGATTACGGAGATGAGAAAGATACTGCGCAATGGGGAATAGGTAATTCTGTGTTTAGTACATCATTTAATACAGCAGATACAAAAGAGGTGGTATTTAAGGGAGCTAAACAATTGTCTTCGGGTGCGTATATCGTTAAGGGATATGTATACGAGAACGGTGAGAAGAATGAGATAGAGAAACGCTTTACATTAAGAAATGAGGAGTCAAAAGAGCCATCAAAGGTCTTAGTAGAATTAAAAGCAGAGGACAAAGTATATAAAGTAGGAGATAAGGCTAGTGTAGAGATACGCAGTGCTGAGAATAATACGTATGCATTCGTAGAAGTAAAAGCAAACGGTAAACAGGTTTATCAAAAAGTGATGAAGATCAATAAGAGAGGTTCGTCAATAGATATTCCTATTAAACAGGATTATAAGGTAGTAGATGTTTATGCCTTAGCATTAAAGCACAATATAGCAGCACAAGATGCGGCTAGTGTTGCTCTAAAAGGAGAAGAGAGTAAACTGTCTTTAGTTATTGAGTCCTTTAGAGATAAGGTAGAACCAGGAGCTAAAGAAAAGTGGTCTTTAAGAGTAAAAGGTAAGGAGAAGGAGCAAGTGGTATCTGAAATATTGGCTACTATGTATGATGCTTCTTTAGATCAGTTCATATCACATAGTCTAAATACTACTCTTAAGGTTCCTGTACATTATTACAACAGACCTTCATTTAGTATGTATGATTTTAGTAATATCAAGGGAATAAGTTACTTTAATTCATTAGCAAGTGAGACAGTTGATTATACTAAGTTTATAATAGATAGACCAATCGTATTTAATACTTACGGCTTAAACTTCCAACCTAAAGTAAGAATTGGTTCTGGAACAATGCGAGTGAGAGGGATGAGTAAGGTGAGTGGAGATGCAATGGCTGAAAACATAGTTGCTCCAACTGTTGCGTTTAAGGAGGAGTTAAAAGAAGATGCTTCTATGAATGAGTCTAAGGACGTAAGTACTGGAGGTAACAGTGTAGAAAAAACGGATGCCCCTGCACCGACTATTCGTAAAAACTTACAAGAGACAGCTTTCTTTTACCCTACACTAAAGACAGATGAGAATGGTGATGTGAAGTTTGAGTTCACAATGCCTGAAGCTTTGACTAAATGGAAGTTTATGGCTTTTGCTCATACTAAGGATTTGCGTAGTGACTATGCAGAAAAAGAAGTAGTAACTCAAAAAGAGTTAATGGTAGTGCCTAACTTACCTCGTTTCTTACGACAAGGAGATAAGTTAACGTTATCTACTAAAGTAGTTAACCTATCTGATGCTAATAGAAAAGGAAAAGCTACTCTTCAACTGTTTAATGCTTATACGAATGAGTTGTTGGTAGAGAAAACAGGAGAGTTCTCTGTCAATAAGGAAGAGTCAAGTGCTGTAAGTTGGAATATAGAAGTTCCGAATAGTGTAGATGTAGTATCGTGTAGAATAGTAGCTGTGTCAGATAATTATAGTGATGGAGAAGAGTCTGTACTACCAGTATTGACTAATAGAATGCTAGTAACAGAGACAATGCCTATCTATATCAAAGAAGGACAGAATAAGATATTCAAGTTTAAAGAGTATGAAGCGAATAGAAGCAATACACTGCAGAATCATAAACTGACATTAGAGTTAACGACTAATCCGATTTGGAATGCTGTGTTTGCTTTACCATACTTACAAGAATATCCTTATGATAGCTCAGAGCAAGTGTTTAGTAAAGTGTTTGCTAATGCTGTTGCAACGAAGATATTAAATGACAATCCTAAGATTAAGACTGTCTTCGATCAATGGAATGTAAAAGGAGAAATGTCTTCTAAACTAGAACAGAATCAAGAGTTGAAGAGTGTACTGTTAGCTGAGTCGCCATGGGTTAGAGAAGCAACAAGTGAGGCTGAGCAAATGAAGCGTATGGCAGTCTTGTTTGATTTGAATAAAATGCAATATGATCTTCAGTCGGATATTGATAAGTTAATCGATCAACAAAACGAAGATGGAGGATTCTCTTGGTTTAAAGGAGGTAAATCAGATAACTATATTACACAAACTATTGTAGAAGGTTTTGGTAATCTGAAACGCATAGGTGCAATGGATGCGCCTTGGGCAAGTGATGTGAATTATATCGAGATGCTAAAGAGAGCAATAGAGTATATGGATCAGGCACAATATAAAGATTATGAAGAGCAAGTGAAGTTTGGTGTAAAAGGTAAAGTTCCTAGCTTAGGTACACACTATTTATATGCACGTAGTTACTTTATAGGAGACTTCGGTATCAATGAAAAATACTCTCCGATGATAACAGCTATTCGTCAAAGTATCGAGAGCGAGAAACCTGCTAATAATCTTTATCAAGAGGCTATACGAGCTGTGATAGCAAAGAGATTTGGTTCTGATAAAAAGGCAGAGAGTATTGTTAAGGGGATTATGGAGACAGCAGTAGAGTCTGATGAGATGGGAATGTATTGGAAGAATAATACTGCAGGATGGTTATGGTATCAGGCTCCTATCGAAACCCAAGTAGCAATTCTAGAAGCTACCAACGAGGTAAATAAAGAGAGATACGCTAATGCGATAGAACAGATGAAAGTTTGGTTACTAAAGAATAAACAAACTACTGGATGGAGATCTACTAAAGCAACTACAAAGGCTGTATATGCCTTATTAAATACAGGTAAGTCTTGGTTAGATGCAGAGCAAGGTCTTGAAGTAAAAGTAGGAGGATATCCTATGGACACAGAAGCAAATGCTCAGGCGGGTAGTGGTTATATCAAACAAAGTTGGACTAAAGCTGAGCTGACAGCTAAAAAAGGTGTTGTAGAAGTAAATAAGACATCTCCTGGTATTGCTTATGGCGCGATGTACTGGCAGTACTTCGAAGATTTAGATGCTATTAATGCTGCAGAGACAGGTATTAAGTTAACTAAAAAACTATATATAAAAGCGAATACAGAGCAAGGTCAAGTACTACGTGAGATCACTAAGGAGTCTCCAATTAAAGTAGGTGATGTGGTGACAGTACGTTTAGAGATAAGTACAGATAGGAATATGGACTATGTTCACTTAAAAGATATGCGTGCTAGTGGCTTTGAACCTACGAATGTACTATCAGGGTATAGATGGAAAGGAGAGTTCGGATACTATGAAGAAACGAGGGACGCATCTACGAATTTCTTTATATCGAGGTTGAGAAAAGGAAGTTATGTATTCGAGTATGAGTTAAGAGCTAATGTAAGTGGTCAATTCTCGAATGGTATTACAACCATGCAGAGTATGTACGCACCAGAGCTAAGTGCTCATAGTGAAGGCATCAGAGTAGAGATTAAGAACTAGTGTAGCTAGATAAATAAACAGAAGGAGGTTTGCTGAGGTAAACCTCCTTTTTTATGAGGTATACTTCTTGTTGTAGGTTAAGTGTTTAAGGGGTGATGAGGTTGTAAATTTGTAATACAAAAAACAAAGAGATATGAAAACAAGAAATATTAAACAAGTAGTAAAACCACAACCAGCACACTTTGTAGGAGATGGTTTTAGAGTGCACAACTTTATTCCAAGTATGCCTAATATGAATATGCAACAGATGGATCCTTTCATCATGTTTGATTATAATTCTAAATACACATTTGGGCCTTCAGAAATCCCAAGAGGTGTAGGAGTACACCCACATAAAGGATTTGAGACTGTAACAATAGCGTATAAAGGACGTGTAGAGCATGGAGATAGCAGCGGTGGTGGAGGTATCATAGGGGAAGGTGATGTACAGTGGATGACTGCAGCGTCTGGAGTTTTACACAAAGAGTTTCATGAAACAGAATGGAGTAAAACAGGTGGTGAGTTTCAAATGGTACAGTTATGGGTGAACTTAAAGAGAGAAGATAAGAAAGGACCTGCTAAGTATCAAGCAATAGAACATGATAAAATGGCAAAATATACATTGTCTAATGGAGAGGGAATAATAGAAGTGATAGCAGGAGATTATAATGGGACTAAAGGAACAGCTTCTACATTCTCGCCTATTCACATGTACAATTTAAAAGCAAAAGTAGGTACAAGTACTAACTTTAGCTTTCCTTCAGGGTATACTACCTTATTGTTAGTATTAGAAGGTGAAGTAAAAGTAAATGGAACAGTAGTAGCTACAGATCATGTGGCTCACATGGAGAGAGAAGGAGAAGAGTTTACAGTAGAAGTTACTAAAGATGCTGTAGTCTTAGTAATCTCAGGAGAACCTTTAAATGAACCAATAGCACATTATGGACCATTCGTAATGAATACAACAGATGAGTTAGTACAAGCAGTAGATGACTTTAACTCTGGGAAGTTTGGAGATCTAGCATAATAATAAATTTCATAATAAGTAAGGAGACTATATTTTTATAGTGGTTTTGTTTTGGTGAAGGGAGAGGTAGTGATTGCCTCTCCCTTTTTTTGTGGATGTAAAATAGCTGTTTATAGCTATTGCATATTGACTAGGTATGTTTTTACATTTGTCATATTAATCGATAGGTATGAAAAAAGTAGGGATTACATTATTTGCACTAGCACTTTTGACGGTTAGTTGCAAGGATAAAGAGGTGCAAACAGAAGTAGTAGAAGAGACTCAAATCGTGACTCCTCAAATACAGCCAGAGACAGCTGACTTAAAGTTAGCCGCAGACAATATGGATGCCTATATGGATTCTGAAGATAAGATGATGGTAACTTTAGGAGATGCAGATCAATTGCGTCTTCAAAAGGCAATACAAATCATCGGAAATATGAATGTCATCTATACAGAAGATGAGGGAATAGACCATGATAAGACAGACGCAGCTTTCTTAAAAGAAGTAGGAGGTAAAACTTTTAAAGAAGTATGTAAAGTAGCAGAAGGATATCTTAAAGCTGATCAACAACGCGAGTTTGACCGTATCAATGCAATATTAGAGAGTATAAAGGATCCTAAAGCGGATGCTGATATCGAGCGTTACAATGAGGTACAACATGATCTTAAAGAGGCTAATAAAATACCTGTTACACTAGATGCTTATACTTATAGTGAAGAGTGTTTTTTATAATGAATAATGTACTTTAAAAGAAAACTCCTATTGTAACAATACAATGGGAGTTTTTGTTTTTATGGCAGTAACTTCTGTATTTGATGAAAGTGTCTATCGTTGTGATACACTACAATGCGCAAGCTATCTCCTACATTGAGTTTGTACCAATTAGAAAACATCGTTACAATCGCTCTATTGTTTACTACTTCTTGTGGCATTTTTTTTATAATATCTTTCAGAGCAATCAAGTTGGCTTCAAAGGTGATAATTACATCTTTAGAGATGATCTTATCTATTGGATTAGTCTGTTTAGGGCTTTTAATAGGCTTTTGATTCTCTTTGTATAATAATATATTGGCAAAGTACTTACCTATCACTCCTGATTTAAATAGTAGCTGTTCTCTCTTTTTACCATTCATTGCACTTTTAAATTGAGGTAAGTAAAAATCAAAGTAATAGTTAAGATGTGCAATACACTGTAATATATTCCATGATTCTACTGTTGGTTTATAGTTAAGCTGTTCTGTACTAAGTCTCTTTATGTATTGCAACTGCTCTAAATGCTTATCTGTAAGCAAGCATAATCTATCTAATACTTGTTGGTTAGTCATCATTAATAATTTTATACTACAAAAGTCTAGTAAAGGATTAATCTAAATCTTGATTCAAATCAAGATTTTTAAGTCGAGATAGAGTTTCAGCTGTCATTCGTAAGTAACGAGCAATATACTTTTGTGGAACTTCTTGAAATAGTAGAGGAGATCGTTTTAAGACTCTTTGATATCGAAGAATAGGAGAATCTGTTAGTAAGTCTATTTCTCTTTCTTGAAACTGAATAATAAGTTTCTTTATTCCTTCCATATCGTTTAGTAATCTAGTCGTTTCTTCAGAAGATAGTATAATGACTTCTGTTTGTCTGATGGCTTGTAAGTAATAGATAGTAGGCTGTTGAGTAATTAAACTGTCTAAAGCACAGATTGTACTTCCTTTATATCCGAAGCGAATGATACGTTCCTCATTATTATCTAAAATATATAATTGAACACAACCATTTACTATATAATACAAGTTAGTATTAATATCTCCCATTTGACAGAGATAGTCACCCTTTTTTAGGGTAAACTTATTTTTAATAGAAGTAGTTGAGCTAATCGACATAAAATACTAATTATACCTATAAAGATAAAAAAAGGAAGCTAATTAGCTTCCTTTTGTCTGTCTATTATAACAATCCTGCTCTTTTTAATAAAGCATCCGGAGTAGGTTCTTGACCTCTGAATTTTTTGTATAATGTCATTGGGTGATCAGTACCTCCCTGAGACAACACATAATCTTTAAACTTAGTAGCTACTTCTTTATTGAAGATGCCATTGTCTTTGAAGTATGCGAATGCATCAGCATCCAATACCTCTGCCCATTTATAACTGTAGTATCCAGATGAGTAACCACCTTGGAAGATATGGGAGAATGAAGTACTCATTGCATTCTCTTTTACATCAGGATATTGTTGAGTAGAGGCAAATTGTTTTGTTTCGAAGTCTTTTAGACTCGTGATAGCAGTAGGGTCTTGCCCATGCCATCCCATATCTAATAGACCGAAGCTCAACTGACGTACTGTAGCTATTCCTTCTAAGAAGCTCGCACTCTCTTTGATTTTTTCTACTAATTCCATAGGGATAGTCTCTCCTGTCTGATAGTGTTTAGCGAATAGCTCTAAAGCTTCTTTCTCATAACACCAGTTCTCCATCACTTGGCTTGGCAATTCTACGAAGTCCCAATACACATTAGTTCCTGATAGAGATGGGTAAGTGGTATTTGCTAACATGCCGTGTAGTGCATGCCCAAACTCGTGGAATAGAGTAGTCACTTCGTTAAAGGTAAGTAGCGATGGCTTAGTCGCAGTTGGCTTAGTGAAGTTACATACGATAGAGATATGTGGTCTTTCATTGATACCATCTTTGATATATTGGTTTTTGAATGAAGTCATCCATGCACCGTTTCTCTTTCCTTTACGTGGGAAGAAGTCTGTATAGAATACTGCTATGAAATCCCCTTGTTCGTTCGTTACCTCAAATGTACGTACATCTGCATGATACTTCTCTATAGTCTGTACTTCTGTAAAAACTAATCCGTATAGCTTATTTGCTACTTGGTAAGCACCGTCTAATACATTCTCTAATTGGAAGTATGGTTTAAGTAATTCATCATCTAAGCTAAAGCGCTCTTGTTTTAACTTCTCAGAGTAGTATGAACCATCCCATTTCTCTAAGACATCTACTTTGTCTGTTTTTTGAGCAAAAGCAGTTAATTCAGCAAACTCTTTATCAGCAGCAGGCTTAGCCTTTGCTAATAACTCTTCTAAGAAAGCATTAACTTTATCTGGGCTCTGTGCCATACGCTCTTCTAATACGAAGTGAGCATGTGTAGCATATCCCAGTAGATTAGCTCTCTCATGACGTAGGTTTACGATTTTTAAGACATTCGCTTCATTGTTGTGTTCATTATCTTGAAAGGCTTTTTTACCTGAAGCGATAGCCATCTCTTTACGCAACTCACGATTATCAGCATAGGTCATAAAAGGGATATAACTGGGATAGTCTAATGTGAATATCCATCCCTCTTTACCTTCTTGTTCTGCTAAAGCTCTTGCCTCTTCTATAGCACCTTCCGGAAGACCAGCTAAGTCTTTCTCCTCGGTGATGTGCAGTTGGTATTTATGTGTTTCTGCTAATACGTTTTCTCCAAACTTTAGGGCTGTAGTAGACAGTTCTGCATCTATTGCTCTTAATCTTTCTTTTTTATCTTCTGATAACAATGCACCATTGCGGACAAAGCTTTTATAATTCTTTGTCAATAAGGTTTCTTGTTCTATAGTAAGGTTCAGTGTCTCCTTTTGCTCATAAACTGCTTTTACACGTTTAAATAACTCTTCGTTTAAAGAAATATCATTGCCTAATGCAGATAACATAGGAGCTACCTCTTGTGCTATTTTCTGCATCTCATCGTTGGTCTCTGCAGAGTTCAGGTTAAAGAAGATATTAGACAATACATCTAATTCCATCCCTGAGTAGGCTAATGCCTCTAGTGTATTCTCAAAAGTAGGTGTTGCAACGTTAGCCGTAATAGTGTCTATCTCTGCTTTTGTATCTTGTATTGCTTTTTTGAAAGCAGGTATATAGTCTTCCGTTTTAATTTGAGTAAATGGTGCTGTACCATGTACGGTGTTAAATGGATTGTTCAATGCCGACATATTTTCTAATTTATTTTTATACTATAAAAGTAAGTTTTTTTTAAATAATGGTTAGTTAATAATATTGGAATGTTTTTTGCACTAGGTGTGAATAATCACATATTAATCAATTTTTAAATTAATATGTTTGTTGTAATAGATAATTAATCAATATGTTATGATGGAAATATCATCAAAGGATGTAGACATTCTGAGAAGTGAAGTAAATGAAGCTATTAGATTAGGTACATTAACGGATAAGCAACTACAAGTTATCTATGATAATAAGTTGTTTAATATGTTTGTGCCTGAATATTTAGGAGGCCTAGGAGTTAGTTTGATTGAAGCTTTGCAGGTAGAAGAGCAGTTGGCCAGAATAGATGGTAGTCTAGGGTGGACAGTGACCATGTGTGCTGGTGCTAATATGTTCGTAGGATATTTAGAAAGCTTTCTTGCCAAAATGATTTTCCAAGATCCAAAGGTGTGTTTTGGAGGGAGTGGACAGATAGATGGTATCGCTAAGGTATCCAGAGATGGGTATATAGTGAATGGTACTTGGGATTATATCGTCGGATTACCACATTGTACCGTATTGACCTTGAACTGTCATATTGAAGAAAAAGGAGAATTGCTTTATAAGGAAGATGGTTCGCCTTATTTTAAAACGTTTTTCTTCTTTCCTAAGGAGATTAATGTTATTGAAGATTGGCAGTCTGTCGGGTTAAAAGCTACTGCGAGTCACAGTGTCAATATCAGAGACTTTAGGGTAAGTAGTAATCGTGCATTTGAGATAGATAGTAATCATCCTGTTATCAACGAGCAGACCTATCACTATCCATTTATGTCGTTTGCATTGTTAACCTTGACTGCAAATCATTTGGGCATGCAAGAGCATTTTATGGATGAACTAAGAAAGTACTTTACAGGAGAGTTGTATAATAAATACTTTGAGTTTAAGGATGAATTGTTCTATCAATATGAAGAGAAATTCCTTGAGAGAAGAGCAGCCTTTTATCGATTAGCTCAGTCCTCTAGTGATGAGATAGCATTAAATGGGAAGTTAACAGAACAGACTACTGCTGATATTGAGAAGATGTGCAAAGGTCTAGTCTATAAAGGACGTAATGCTGTTCTGAAAGTCGTGCCTTATTTAGGTATGGGAGCGATGAATTATACTACAGAGATGAACCGTATCATAGGAGATATTCTCACAGCGAGTCAGTTTAGTTTATTATTACCAGAAAATTTAGAATAGAGAAAAATAGAGCAATTTGAAGAGATCTCATCAGTATTACTGATGAGGTCTTTTTTGTTTAAAGTGTTTTAATGCGGTAGCTTTGTTGTTGACAAAACAACATATTATGAGACAGTATCTAAGTGATGCCGATGTGCAAATACTTAAAGACAATATAACTACAGCAGAACAATTAGGTCATCTAACAACAGAACAACTAGAAGTGCTGTATAGAAACAATTTATTCAACCTATTTGTGCCTAAACAATATAATGGATTAGAACTAGACTTTATAGATGCACTAAGGGTAGAAGAGCAATTAGCTACTATAGATGGGAGTTTAGGATGGACAGTGACGCTATGTGCAGGAGCTAATATGTTTGTAGGCTTTTTAGATCCTAATGAAAGTAATAAAGTCTTTCAAGACGCTAAGGTGTGTTTTGGAGGTAGTGGTAAGGTAAGTGGAGTAGCAAGAGAAGAAGGAGAATATTACCTTATCAATGGGACTTGGGATATCGTTACAGGACTACAGCATTGTACAGTTTTTACAGCGAATTGTCATCTTGAAGTCAATGGGGAATTGCAGTATGATGCAGAAGGAAGACCTGTGTATAAGTCATTTTTCTTTTTGCCTTCTGAAGTAACAACTAAGAACAGTTGGGATACCTTAGGACTAAGAGCTACAGGGAGTCATTCTATCGTGGCAGAAGGATTATGCGTACCTAAATCACGTAGCTTTAGTATCACGAGTGAGGCATGTACTATCGACACCCCACTTTATAAGTTTCCTTTTTATCCGTTTGCGAAGTTTACATTAGCTGTGAATCAGTTGGGAATGCAATACCACTTTCTACAAGAAGTAGAGGTATATTTTAATAAACTCAAAGGAGGTGTTTATGAACAGTTCCAGACAGAATTGTTAGTGAAACTACAGACAGCATATCACGCGCGTAGAGAAGCTTTTTATGATTTAGCATCTACTACATGGCAGAAAGTACAAGAAGGTATTGAACTGACAGAAGAAGAGTGTAATACTATAGATAAACTGTGTAAAGAAGTGGTGTATCAAGGGAGAGATGAGGTGATACAGCATTTACCTTATCTTGGGATGTACGGAGTGAATAATAGCTCTCCTATAAGTAGAATCGTCAGAGATATATTAACAGCATGCCAACACAGCCTGTTTCTTTAATTAAGAATTAAGAATTAAGAATTAAGAAAGTGCTTAAATACCTATTTATTCTGTGTAACTCTTTCTTTATTTTGTATAGTAATTCTGATACTACCAATGATTTTTAGAATCTCATCTAAATCCTGAAGTAAGCTGTTTTTCTCACGAATAGTCAAAAAGTCTGTGTCTGCTAATAATCTAATCCAGTAATGAGTTTCACGAGCTTCTTTATAAGCAATAGATAATTTAGCGTAGAAGTCTTTTTCTGTCTGTGCACCAAGGGCTTCTTCAACATTAGCACCTATAGAAGTACCAGAACGAAGAAGTTGTTTGCTTAGTACATATTCTTTTTTAGTCGCAGATAGATGTTTATATAGGCGTATGGTTCTTACAGCAAAATCATAAGTTTTAGTCTGTATTATATTTTCTTGCTTCATAAAGTAACAAGGTAGTTATAGGTTTTAAAGTAATAATAACCGAAATATGAAGTAATATACTTACTCTATATTTCGGTTATATTTAAGTTGCTGAGTCATCCCTCACCCGTAGGGTGATGATTCTTAATTTTTAATTTATAATTCTTAATTTAAATAAAAGGTCTAAAGACCTTTTATTTCAGTTGCTGCTTTAAGCACCGCTTCTCTTAATCCATTTTTATAGTCTACCATCTTATTGCGAAGGTCTTCATTTTGACTACCTAATATCTGTATCGCTAGAAGACCAGCATTTTTAGCACCATTAAGGGCTACTG
Organism: Myroides sp.; assembly: GCF_032073645.1. Classification (NCBI taxonomy): domain Bacteria; kingdom Pseudomonadati; phylum Bacteroidota; class Flavobacteriia; order Flavobacteriales; family Flavobacteriaceae; genus Myroides; species Myroides sp. The sequence continues at coordinate 57,369 of NZ_DAMANB010000003.1, read as the reverse complement.
TAGCTACAGGTACACCACCAGGCATCTGTAAGATAGATAGTACACTATCCCATCCGTCGATAGAGTTACTAGATTTAACAGGTACTCCGATCACAGGAAGTGGAGACATAGAAGCTACCATACCAGGTAAGTGTGCTGCTCCTCCTGCTCCTGCGATGATCACATTGATACCACGCTTATGAGCATTAGAAGAGAAGTCTACTAGTTTCTCAGGTGTTCTGTGAGCAGATACGATATCCACGTCTACTTCTACACCGAATTCTTTAATAATATTGATTGCATCTTGCATTACAGGCATATCAGATGTACTGCCCATTACTACTGCTATTTTCATAAGATTTATTTGCTGATTACTTTAATAGTTTCTTTTACTTGCTGAGCTATTTCTCTAGCTTTAATCATATCGCTATTCACGATCGTTACATGTCCCATCTTTCTAAAAGGACGAGTCTCGCGTTTGCCATAGATATGAGGAGTCACACCTTCTATCGCTAAGATATCTTCCATTCCTTCATAATACACTTGTCCTGTATAGCCTTCAGCACCTACTAAGTTTACCATGATACCAGCCACTTTGCTATCTGTATTCCCTAAAGGCAAATCTAGAATAGCACGGATGTGTTGTTCGAACTGAGAAGTATAGCTTGCCTCTATAGAGTAGTGTCCAGAGTTATGAGGACGAGGAGCCACTTCATTCACTAGTACATCGTCATCTTGCGTTTGGAACATCTCCACAGCCAATAAACCTACATGATTAAATTTTTCAGAAACTTGAAGAGCGATAGCTCTTGCCTTATCTGCTACAGCGCTATCGATACGCGCAGGACAAATCACATATTCTACTTGGTTAGCCTCTGGGTGGAACTCCATTTCTACTACAGGGTATGTTTTGATTTCTCCAGAAGCAGAACGAGCTACGATAACAGCTAATTCATTTTTAAAAGGAACCATCACTTCAGCGATACACTCTACATTAGGTAGTGCATCTAAGTCAGTAATCGTGCGAACTACTTTTACTCCATTACCATCATACCCAAACTGAGCTGACTTCCATACGAATGGCATCGTTACTTCATTAGCTGTAGCTGCTGTTTTTAGAGCTTCTATATCAGAGAATCTCTTATAAGGAGCAGTTGGGATATTATGAGTAGTATAGAAATCTTTTTGATTTCCTTTATTTTGGATTAATCGAAGTGTCTTAGGAGAAGGGAATACTTTAAGCCCTTCTTCTTCTAACTTATCTAGTGCGTCTAAGTTGACATTTTCTATTTCGATCGTTAAGACATCTACTGTTTTACCAAAGCGATAAACAGTTTCAAAATCCATTAAATCCCCTTGGAAGAACTGATGTGCTCCATACTGAGAAGGGGCATCTTTACTAGGGTCTAGTACATTGGTAGCGATGTCAAATTTACGAGTGTCATATAGGAGCATTTTACCTAATTGACCTCCTCCTAATATTCCCAAACGGAAATCAGTAGAAAAGTAATTCATTGTGTAGTTGTATTGTTATTGAGCAAAGATAATTTAAAAATATAAAAGAGTAAGTCTAAAATTCACCTCATGCCTAGTTTGGTTTTATATTTAAGGGTAAGATGTAATGAACATTGATTTTGGAAAGTGCTTATTCTATTTAAAAATGATTTTGAAGAGCTTAGTCTGGTTATCTAGAGTATGTTATTGGATGGAGGTGATATATAATATAGGTGTAAAGATTATAGGGGAAGATGTGTCTTTTTTACCTTTTTGGGAGAGGTGGTCGGCATGTGGTCGGCTAGTGATAGGCATTTGGTCGGCTTAAAAGTACCAAAAATAGCCTATCACTACCCGAGCAGATTGATATCACTTACTGATCAAGGTATATATGAATGGAGAATAGAGGAATAGTTCAAAGGGTATGAATGTATTAATGATGGATTGAGATATTTTTTATGTGGAAGTAAGAGTTTTATCCGCTATATCTAAGTATGACAAGCTATCGTAGAAGAGATAATGAGAGTTTGATAAGAATAGAATTATATTCTCGTAAGAAATAGTGTGAAAAGTTTTTTAAAGAAGTGTTATTTGTATAGTTAATAAAGGAGGTTTTTGTGATTAATTTTTAGTTAATATGTTGTTTGTTTGATGATAGTTGTAGTTTTATGGGGTATTGATTGGTTATTTTTGATTTCAGTATGGTAATAAAATATTAAATAAATATTTTTTAGTTAAAAAAATTAACTTATATTTGGTAGGTTATGAGTTGTGAATTGGCTCATTAAAATTGAAATTACGTTTTAAGTAGTGAAAATAATCTTAACGATAGAACTATAAACTTTGGTTTTAGAGTTAGATTGAATTAGTTTGTTTTAGACGTAGCGTGTAATAGCGCTACGTTTTTTGTTTTTAAAAACAAAAGGCCAAAAAGTAAATTATTGAGGTTTATTTTTTGGTTATTTAGGTTAAATCCTTTGCATAGAAACGAATAAACCTGTATTCTTTTTGTATATTTGCAAATTACGAACAACTTTGACACAATGGAAATACAAGTATTGGATAAAGTGTTTGTTCCTTTTATTTCTAGGGAGCAGATTGATACTAGATTGCGTGAAATCGCAGAACAAATAGAAATGGATATGAACGGAGATGTTCCTGTATTTATAGGGGTTCTAAACGGTTCGTTTATGGTTATTTCTGATTTGGTGAAGCACTATAAGGGCTCATGTGAAATGAGTTTCGTTAAAATGGCTTCATATATAGGAACTCAATCAACTAATCAAGTTAATCAGTTATTAGGACTTGATATAGATGTAACTGATAGAAGAGTGGTTATTATAGAAGATATCGTAGATACTGGGAATACACTAGTAGCGTTAAAGAAATTATTTGATCAACATAAACCTAGTGAAGTACGTATATGTACACTATGTCTAAAACCAGAGGCGTATACGAAAGATATTCATTTAGATTATGTAGCTTTTGAGATTGAGAATAAGTTTATCGTAGGATATGGAATGGACTATGATAAATATGGTAGAAATATACCAGAGATATACCAAATTAAAGAATAAAGATTAGACTAACAGAATAAACAATAAATAATGATTGCAATAGTTTTATTTGGAAAACCAGGTGCTGGGAAAGGTACACAGGCTGAGTTTTTAAAAGAAAAGTATAATTTAACACATATCTCTACAGGAGATGTATTCCGTTTTAACTTAAAAAACGATACTGAGCTAGGTAAACAAGCTAAAGTATATATGGATCAAGGAGAACTAGTTCCAGACAGTGTTACAATTAATATGTTGGCAGAAGAGGTGAGCAAGAATATGGATAAATCAGGATTCTTATTTGATGGTTTTCCTCGTACAATCGCTCAAGCTGAAGCACTAGAAAAACTATTGAATGAGAAAGGAATCACTTTTGCAGGAACTGTAGGTTTAGAGGCTGATGATGATGTATTAGTAGCACGTATCCTAGAGAGAGGTAAAACGAGTGGTAGAGCTGATGACCAAGATGAGGCTAAGATCCGTACACGTTATACAGAGTATAATGAGAAGACTGCTCCTCTTATCGCGTTCTACGAAGCAAAAAATAAATTCTACGCTGTAGATGGAATAGGTTCTATCGAAGAAATTACAGGACGTTTAAGCAAAGTTATAGATACTTTAATATAAGGTACTTTATAACATTCGCTAAAAAATATTACATTTGCCGCCCAATTCCTATTGTATGGTGCAATAAGGACGAAAAAAATTAAAGGAAATGACTGAAGGGAATTTTGTCGATTACGTAAAGATATATGTAGCTTCTGGTAAGGGAGGTAGAGGATCTACACACTTACACAGAGAAAAGTTTATTGAAAAAGGTGGGCCTGATGGTGGTGACGGAGGTCGCGGAGGTCACGTATACATAGTCGGAAACGAAGGCTTATGGACTTTATTTCACCTTAAATTTGCACGTCATATTAAAGCAGGTCACGGTGGTGATGGGGGGAGTTCTAGAAGTACAGGGTCAGATGGAGAAGATAGAATTATCGAGGTGCCATTAGGAACTGTAGTGAAGGACAAAGAGACAGGTGAAGTATTATTCGAAATTACTGAACACGGCGAAAAGAGAATCGTAGCCGAAGGAGGTAAAGGAGGATTAGGTAACTGGCATTTTAGATCATCTACTAACCAGACTCCTAGATATGCACAACCTGGGTTGCCTAGTGAAGAACTAGATGTGATATTAGAATTAAAAGTATTAGCTGATGTCGGATTAGTAGGATTCCCTAATGCGGGTAAATCTACATTACTATCTGTACTTACTTCAGCTAAACCAAAGATAGCGGATTATCCGTTTACAACACTGAAGCCTAACTTAGGTATCGTGTCGTATAGAGATTTTAAATCTTTTGTGATTGCAGATATTCCTGGTATTATCGAAGGAGCTGCAGAAGGGAAAGGTTTAGGTCATTACTTCTTAAGACATATCGAGAGAAACTCTACTTTGTTATTCATGGTGCCTGCGGATGCTGATGATATTAAAAAAGAGTATAACATCTTAATAGATGAGTTAAGAAGATATAATCCAGAAATGCTGGATAAAGACCGTCTTTTAGTAGTTACTAAGTGTGATATGCTAGATGATGAGCTTAAATCAGAATTAAAAGAACAGCTAGATGCTGAACTAGATGGAGTACCATATATGTTTATCTCTTCTGTGGCTCAACAAGGGCTAATGGAGTTAAAGGATAAATTATGGGAAATGTTGAATAAATAAGATTAAATTAAGGGAATTGCCTTTAATTCCCTATTGGCAGGGTGAAGGTGAGAAAAATGTGGATGTTATTTGTTGTTATACGGCAAGTTATAAGTTAAAATTTATTTTTTTTGTATATATTTACATCAAACTGAAAATATATATTTAGAGAAATAAACAAAATATGCTAACATTAATTTTTCTCACTTTTGTACTTGCTTTCGGAGTGTTATTTCTAAAGAAGTTTGTACAAAGTAAATTTGTAGCATTAATATCCCTACTTCCATTTTCAATTTTTTTATATCTATTATCTTTTTTACGTTCTGTAAAAGACGGATTTAATAGTGTCCTATTTAGCACTGAATGGATTCCTTCATTAGGTATCAATTTAGACTTTAAAATAGACGGTCTATCACTTTTGTTTGGATTATTGATTTCTGGAATTGGAACATTGGTATATTTATATGCTTCTTCTTATTTAAGAGGGCATCCTCTGTTACACCGTTTTATTTGCTACCTCACTGTTTTTATGGGAGCAATGTTAGGAGTCGTTACTTCTGACAATCTAATCACCTTGTTTATTTTTTGGGAGCTTACGAGTATAAGTTCTTTCTTCTTGATTGGTTTTAATAATGAAGAAGAAGAATCTAGAACGAGTGCATTATGGGCTTTAGCTATTACAGGGTTAGGAGGATTCTTCTTACTGTCCTTTGGTGTCATAGTAGGAACTATATCCGGAACATATTCTATACACGAGTTATTAGGACAGAGTGATGTGTTAAGAGAGAGTCCTTTCTACTTATTAATTATCATTTTCTTATTCATAGCAGCTTTTACTAAGTCTGCACAGTTTCCTTTTCACTTCTGGTTACCAGGGGCGATGAAGGCTCCTACACCAGTATCAGCGTATCTACACTCTGCTACGATGGTGAAGGCAGGTGTATATTTAGTAGCTAGATTCACTCCTATACTAGGAGGTAAGATGGAGTGGAACACAATCTTACTGGTAGTAGGTGGTGTGACGATGCTATTCGGTGCTTTTCACAGTGTCTTTAGAAAAGATATGAAAGGAATATTAGCTTACTCTACTATATCTGCCTTAGGACTATTAATGTTCTTGTTAGGGATAGGTACTCAGATAGCGCTATATGCTATGGCGGTATTCGTATTAGCACACGCATTGTATAAAGCAGCTTTTTTCTTGATTACAGGTATTATAGATCACGCTTTACATACCCGTGATATTAACGAGTTGGGAGGACTGCGTAAGTATTTCCCTCTGTTAAGTGTTGCAGCTGTTGTTGCCGCATTATCATGTGCAGGTATTCCTCTGACTTTTGGGTTTATTGGGAAAGAGTTGATCTATGAGAGTGGACTTCATTATATGGATGAGACTTTAGCGATAATATTAGTAGGTGCCTTATTCTTCACAAATGTGTTTTTGACGGGCTCAGGTTTCTTAATTGGTATAAAACCTTTCTTCGGTAAAGCGACTAAGAATGTCTGTATCTCTCATCAACCTGATTGGGCACTTATAACTCCTCCTGTAGTATTAGGATTCTTTACCTTACTATTAGGAGTATTACCAGCTATAGCGTATCACGAAATCATCATAGCGACCTTTAGTGCTATGTACGGTTCTGTAGTAGAGATGCCACTAGCGATATGGCATGGTGTAAATACTAGCTTATTATTAAGTGGATGTACGATCGTGCTGGGTACGATAGTGTATATCATCTTTAAGAGATGGAAGAACCCGCTATGTGTAGTAGAGAACTTCGAAAAAGTATCTCCTAAGAATATATTCTCTATCATCGTAGAGTTCTTCAGAGTATTAGCTTATCGTTATACTTGGATCTTCCACAACGGATATCTAAGATCTTATCTAGCAGTAATCATTGTTTTCTTTGTGGGATTAGTAGGATATAAGTTATTTGCAGATGTACCACTACGTGTGAACACGACAGGGCTGTCTGAGTTTAGAGCTTATGAGTTAGTCGTATTCTTAATTGCGGTAGTAGCAATTGTCTTTGCAATAAATACATCATCAAGATTGACAGCAATTGCAGCTACTGGAGTAGTAGGGTATTGTATCTGTTTAATATTCGTATTCTACGGCGCGCCTGATTTAGGAATGACGCAGTTCGCTATTGATACATTGACTACAGTACTATTTATTTTGGTACTGTTTAAGTTACCTCCATTCTTAAAACTAGGTAATAGGAAGATACAGTTTAGAGATGCAGTTATTTCTATTGCATTCGGTGTTTTGATTTCTATTATTACTTTACAAGCTTTAGTATCTCCAGCAGATAAGGATATCAGTAGATATTATGCAGAAAACGTATATGTGCTAGCTAAAGGTAAGAACGTGGTGAATGTTATTCTAGTTGACTTTAGAGGATTTGATACCATGATAGAGACGATAGTATTATCTATCGCAGCATTAGGAGTATTCAGTATGTTAAAATATAGAGAAGATGAAGAATAAGACTAAGTACGATATAAAGAAGATGGACTCAACGATATTGAGGACAGCGACTAATTATTTATTGCCTCTGTTATTATTATTCTCTCTTTTTGTATTACTGAGAGGACATTATTTATCAGGAGGAGGTTTTGTTGGAGGATTGATAGCGTCTATAGCATTTGTGTTACACGCTTTTGCTTATACGACTAGAAGAACATTGAGACTGTTTCAGATTCCGCCGCGTATGTTGATACCTATAGGCTTGACAATTTCTTTTATAAGTGGTTTTTTGCCTGTAATATTGGGAAGACCTTTTATGACAGGAGTATGGTTCGCAGATAATGTAGCAGTTATAGGCTCAGTGGGGACTGCTTTGTTTTTTGATATTGGAGTCTATTTAGTGGTGGTTGGTGTTGTGCTAACTATATTATTAACTATTTCAGAAAGTGAATAAAAGAGATAAGTATGGAATTACTATTAGTATTATTAGTTGGAATCTTATATTCTGCAGGTATATACTTGATCTTGCGTAGAAGTATGGTTAAGTTACTTTTAGGGTTTATGATGCTAGGTAATGGCGCCAATATATTGATCTTCTTAATGGGGGAGTTAACCAAAGGGAAAGCGCCTATCATTAACGGGGAGAGTAAACATTTTACAGATGTATATGCAGACCCAGTGCCCCAAGCACTAATCTTGACAGCCATAGTTATCAGTTTTGGGTTGACAGCTTTTGCTATTATTCTATTGAAGAAAGTACATGAGACAACAGGAACTGATGATTTAGATTCACTTAATATCCAAGATTTAGATATATGATTTCGAACTTTATATTAGCTCCTATATTAGCACATATGCTGACGGCTATTGTACTGTTGTTCTTCTGGAAGAATGTACAGGCACAGAAGACTGTGAGTGTAATAGGTAACATCATCGGCTTCTTTGTGAGTTTGAGGTTGTTTACCCTAATATGGGAAAATGGAAATATGACTTTACAAATGGGAGGCTGGGAAGCACCATTTGGAATTACCTTCGTAGGTGATATGTTGAGCGCTACGATGGTGATGCTTACTGCTATAGTGTCATTAGCTGTAGGTATATACTCAACGGCTGCGACTAATATTAGTCGTATACGATATGGACACTTCTTTATCTATCACTTCCTAATTATGGGGTTGATGGGAGCCTTTTTGACAGGAGATATATTTAATCTTTATGTGTGGTTTGAAGTAGTGATTATTTCTTCTTTTGTTTTATTGACATTAGGAGGAAAAAAGAGACAGATGGAAGGTGCTGTGAAGTATGTAACCATGAATATGTTAGCTTCGGTAATCTTCTTAACAGCCATCGGGATTCTATATGGAATAACAGGTAGTTTGAATATTGCAGACCTACCTGAACATGTAGCAGCAGTGGAGAATAGAGGATTAGTAACAGTAACCGCATTGTTGTTCTTTGTTGGTTTTGGTATTAAGTCAGCAGTGTTCCCAATGTACTTCTGGTTGCCATCGTCTTATCATACACCACCATCAGCTATCGGTGCTGTGTTTGGAGGATTGTTGACTAAGATGGGAGTGTATTCTATGATAAGAGTATTCACAGTAGTATTCGAACCTGATGATTTTGTATTACAAGTATTTATAGTTATTGCTATTCTTACCATGATAAGTGGAGCACTAGGGGTGATCAATAAGCGTAATATTAGAAGAATATTATCTTACTTTATTGTTTGTCATATAGGGTATCTGATAGCAGGTATTGGTATCTATACAGAGCTAGCTTTTGTAGGAGTAGTGTTCTATCTAATCCACGATGTTATTGTGAAGAGTAACTTCTTTATGATGAGTGGTCTGATACAGAAAATACGTGTAACACAAGATATTTATCGATTAGGAGGGTTCTATAAGGATTACCCTAAGTTGTCTATCGTCTTTGCGATTATCCTATTCTCTCTAGCAGGTATACCACCGTTGTCTGGGTTCTGGCCAAAGATTCTTTTGTTCCAAGAAGCCTTTAAGCAGGAGAGTTATGTGTTATTAGGGACATTGATATTTGCGAGTTTTATTACTTTATTTATTGTAGCTCGTATTTGGTCAGAAGTGTTTTGGAAAGATTTGCCAAAGCCGAATGCGGAAGAGGTAGACTATTTCGCACCGTTCCATACTAGAGGTAAAATAGCTTTAGTATTACCAGTTATTGGATTAGCTGTAGTATCCTTGTTGATCGGGTTTAATGCCTCTTTTGTATTTAAAGTAGCAGAGCGTGTAGCATACGAACTAATGAATCCGTCAATCTATATAGAATCAGTAATGCATCATTTAAAATAAGCAGATTATGTTGAAGTATTTTTTACTTAATTTATTATTGACATTTGTCTGGGTTGCTTTAACAGGACAGTTGAATTATTCTAACTTCATCTTTGGAGGTGCGGCAGGATTCTTTATTTTATGGATGTTAACAAGACGATCTAAGCAAGCAGATAAGGAATACTTTTATCGTGTACCGAAGATTATGATCTTTATTCTCTATTTTATTTATGATATGATGGAGGCTAACTTACGTGTGGCGATAGATGTAATGACACCTAATTATCATACGACACCTGGTATCATTAAGTATAATCTAGATGCTAAGACAGATTTTGAGATTACGATGTTGACCAATATTATCGCTTTGACTCCAGGTACTATGGTGATTGATATTGCAGAAGATAAAAGTTATGTTTATATACATACTATGTATTTAAGAGATAAACACAAGTTTATTAAGAATATGAAAGAGAGAACAGAAACTAAACTATTAGAGATATTGCGATGACAGTAGAAGATTATTTAATATATGTAATTATGCCTATCATCAGCTTGTCTTTAATCTTCATATTTATAAGATTTCTAAAAGGGCCAAGTGTATCAGATAGAGTAGTTGCTCTAGACTTACTGATTACAGTAGGAGTAGGGGTTATTGGAGTGTTTAGCTTGATTGCTAATGATCCAATATTCTTAGATGTGGCAATGATATTAGCGTTAATAGCATTCTTGAGTACAGTGGCTTTTGCATATTATTTATTAAAAAGGAATAGAGATGATTGATATTGTGATAATGATATTAAGTACTGTAGGAGCAGTATTTGTGTTAATAGCTTCTATAGGAATTGTACGTATGCCTGATTTCTATACAAGACTGTCTATTACGATTAAGGCAGCGACTTTAGGCATTGGTTGTATTCTTACAGCGGCAGCTATACATTTTGCAGAGTTTTCAACAACGACTAAAGTGTTAGCTATTATATTTTTCTTGTTTATCACTTCTCCTGTTGCAGCATTCTTAATTGCAAGAACGGCTTATATTACAGGGATAAAACTATGGGATAAGTCTGTAGTAGATGAGTTACAGAATCGATATGATAACCATAATAATATTCCTTTAGACGCTTGTAAAGAGGAAAAGCTAATAGCTGATAAACAATCATCAGACAAAGAATAATTACAACAATTGAGGAGGATTTATAGAATTAAATTTATCTTCGCATTTCTAACATACTAATTAATATGAAAAAAATCGTTTTATTTTTAACTGCGTTCATATTAGCGATACCTACTACGGTAAAAGCTGATGAAGGGATGTGGTTCTTAATGTTCATAGAGCGTTTAAACCAACGCGATATGGAGAAGATGGGACTACAGTTGACATCTGAAGAAATATATAGTATCAATAATCATTCGTTGAAAGATGCTATTATACAATTTGATGGTGGATGTACAGCAGAGATTGTATCTAATCAAGGTTTGGTATTGACTAACCACCACTGTGGATATGATAAAATAGCTAAATTATCTACACCAGAAGACGATATCTTAACGAATGGATTCTGGGCAAAAGATAAAGCAAGTGAGAGAGCTGCTAAAGGTCTTTCTGTTCGTTTCTTTGTGAGAATGGACAATGTAACAAAGCGTATCTTAAGCGTTGTTAATGATAAGATGTCTGAAATCGAAAGAGAGAAAGCAATCAACCAAGAAATCGCTAAGATTCAAAAAGAAAATGATGGAGATGGAAAATATACTGTTTCTGTAAAATCATTCTTCCAAGGTAATGAATTCTACTATTTCGTATACCAAGATTATAATGATGTACGTTTAGTAGGAACTCCTCCTAACAGCATCGGTAAGTTCGGAGGTGATACTGATAACTGGGAATGGCCACGTCATACAGGTGACTTCTCTTTGTTCCGTGTTTATACGGATAAAGATGGTAATCCTGCAGAGTACTCTGCAGATAATGTACCAATGGTTCCTAAACACCACTTACCTGTATCTATCACAGGTATAAAAGAAGGTGACTTCTCTATGATATTAGGATATCCAGGTAGAACAAATAGATGGATGCCTGCACAAGGAGTAGAGCAAAACATTAAGTTCGCTTATCCAGCTTGGGTTGAAGGATCTAAGTTAGGAATGGATGTAATGAAAAAGTATATGGCTGCAAATGACGCAGTACGCCTTAACTATGCATCTAAATATGCTGGTGTAGCTAACTACTGGAAGAACCGTCAAGGTATGATTGATGCATTGACTCAACATCAGACTGTAGCAACTAAAACAAAAGCTGAAAAAGATTTCCATAAATGGGCTTCTAAAAAAGAGAACGCTGCTAAATACGGAAATGTAATAGCTGATATTAATGCTTGGTATAAAGCGACTAATGAGAAGTCTCGTCATGATAATTACTTAATGACAATGTTGCGTACTTCTAATTTAGTAGCTGCGCCATATCGTTTAGCTGGAGGTATGGAAGCGTATGCTGCTGGTGATGATAAGAAACGTGCTGAGATGTTACCTGAGTTTAAAGAGTATATCAAGAGTATCTATGGTAGTACTTATGAGCCATTAGAAAGAGAAATGTTAGCTAAACAATTAGCTCTTTATGCAACTAAATCTACAGGATATGACATCGCTCCTTATGTAGCTGAAATCAACAAAGAATACAATGGTGATTTTGAAAAGTATGTAGATGAGATTTTTGAAAAGAGTGTATTTGCTAACCAAGAGGCTATTGATGCTTTCTTAGCAGATCCTAAAGGAGTGACTATTTCTCGTGACCCAATGTTTAAGTTATCTGTAGCTATTATGGATCATTATAGAGCTATGCCTGATAATGTAACTGCATTAGAAGATAAGTTCCAAAAAGCATATAGATTATTTGTAGATGGAGTACAAAAAAGTAACCCTACAGGTAAGTACTATCCAGATGCAAACTCTACTTTACGTTTAACTTATGGTACTGTAAAAGACCTACCAAGAGGAAATAAAGTAAATGATGCTGCAGAGAACTGGTTTACTACTTTAAAAGGAACAGTTGCTAAACATAAAGTTGGTGACGAAGAGTTCGAAGCACCACAAAAACTAATCGACTTATATAATAAGAAAGATTATGGTGTATATGCTGATAAAGCAGGACATATGCCTGTAAACTTCTTGACTGACCATGATATCACAGGAGGTAACTCAGGTTCTCCAGTATTAAATGGAAAAGGAGAGTTAATCGGACTTGCGTTTGATGGTAACATCGAAGCTATGGCAGGAGACGTTATTTATGACCCTAAATTACAACGTACAATTAACGTAGATATTCGTTACGTACTATTCATTATAGATAAGTTCGCTGACGCTAAACATATTGTAGACGAGATGACTATTGTAAAATAGTTCGTTTAGTTAAAATTCACAAAACGCCTAAATTATTTAGGCGTTTTTTTGTGCATAAATGTTTCGTGAATTAAGTTTACATCATGAAAAAGTATGTGTTATTTATCTGTTTAATATTCTTGGTTAGTTGTGTCTCTAAGGGAGATAAGGACTTGCAGACGAAGTTGTCTTTTTACTATTGGAGAACTAACTTTCAGTTAGACTCACTAGAAAGTACTACGCTTAAAGAGTTAAAAGTGGACAAGCTTTATATTCGCTATTTTGATATTGGACTACAAGGAGACTCTCCTATACCTATACGACCTATACTGTTTAAAGACTCTATCCCTGATGTAGAGATTGTTCCTGTTGTATACATAAAGAATGAAGTCTTAGTGAATAGTAAGGTAGATAGAGAATTGTCAAAAAAGATAATAGACTATATCAATCAGATTAATAAACACAACCATATACAGATAAGTGAGATACAACTAGACTGTGATTGGAGCTTAAAGAGTAAGGATTCTTTTTTTGAATTAATAGAGTCGATTAAGAAAGCCAGCCAGTGGAAGGTGTCATCTACGATTAGACTACACCAAGTGAAGTACGCTGGTAAGACCGGAATCCCTAAAGTAGATTATGGTGTACTGATGTACTATAATATGGGGACTATCTCAGCAGATTCGTTGAACTCTATTTATGACCGTAATATAGGAAGTAAATATATAGGTGCATTAGCCGATTATCCTTTAGAACTGAAGTATGCTTTTCCTATTTATTCATGGGTAGTACATACTAGAGCTAATAAAGTAGTTCGCTTGATCAGTAGAGTTCGTACAGCTGAAGTGGATAAAATTAGTGCTTTTAAAAAAATAGACGAGACTAGATATAGTGTGACAAAAGAAGGAATGTATTTTGGACAATTGTTTTTAGTTGGCGATCAGATAAAAGTAGAAACGACTACTAGTGCACAGTTGTTAGAGATGAAAAAAGACTTAGAGAAGGCAAGTGGGAAGTGCCCCTCTGAAATTATACTATATGATTTAAATTCAAGAAATATCCCTTATTATGAAAAAGAAGTTTGGAAAAAGATTGTTGTATGCGAGTAGCTTATCACTGCTGTTAGGAGCAGGTGTGTATTCATACGGATGTGCTGATGGGTGGTGGAGTTATTCCTCTGTTTCAAGTTTTACACCAGAAGCATTTGTAGATAACTCATATAAGCCTTTGTTTTTTGCACCTTATGAGAAGTTTTATGATGGTGCATATATGTATAACGCAGGTATGTATAATGAGGATATTGTTAAGGAGTGGACACAATATTTAGGCAATGCTGTACCAGCGGATGTAGTGAAAGAATGTTTAGTGTCTAATGAGTTTGAGATAGACACGATGTATACTATATATAGTGAACTGCGAAAAGGAAAGAAACGAAGTAGTATCTATGACTTAGACTTAAAGAATAAGAAAGTAGAGAACTTTATTAACTTTCTAAACTTTGCCAAAACAGTAGAACAGTATTCAGCTCAAGAGTTCGAGTATTGGAACTATGAGCAACAAGTCAAAGAGCAATTGCCAACAGACTATGCTAATAAAGTACAGAGCTTCTATGAGAAGATGGATAAGAAGGATACTTTTTTTGCTAATAGAATGTGGTTTCAGGTGATGAAAGCTAAGTTCTACTCAGTAGATAAGAGTAGTGTGATTACTTATTTTGAATCTACAGCGAGTAGTCAACCTCAGAATACACTGTATTATAGAGCGATGTCTTATGTAGCAGGGGCGTATTATGAGCAAGCTAATTTTGCGAAGTCAAACCTACTATACGCTACTGTTTTTGATAGAGAACCTTCTATGCGTCAAGTTGCTTTGTATAACTTTAAGCCTCTTGATAAAGCTGCTATTACAAAAATAGTGGAGAATACAGACGATAGAGATGTGAAAGCTGCTATATGGTCTATAATGGGATACTATGATGACCTAGGTGAATCTATGAAACGCGCCTATGAGGTTAACCCTAAGAGCCCGCATATAGACTACATCTTGACGAGATGGGTGAATATGCAAGAGCAAGCAGTCAATGTATTTGCAGAAAGTAGTTTTAAGTCTCGTGATGAGTATTTCAAGGCGATTAAGAAGAAGATAGATCAGAATACACTGAAGTGGATAAAGTCTGTCGCAGATAAACCACAAGAAGTAGCCAATCCAGTGTTGTGGAAGTTAGCAGCAGGGTATATGGATATCTTCCAAGGAGAGTACAAGAGTGCCACTAAGCAAATAGAGGAAGCAAGTAACTATACTAAAAAAGGAGATAAGTTATTAGCTGAGCAAATCCGATTATTTGCCTTGATTAATACAGTGTCTCAAGTCAAAAAGTTAGATAAGAGCACAGAAGAAAAACTATTGCCAGAACTGAAATGGGTTTATACAGAACTAGTGAAGAATGACTATAGTGATCCTTTTAGATATGAGTACGCAGCAGGTTGGATTAGACAGTTTTTATCAGCTACTTATAAAGAGCAAGGCAATGCTATCATGGCAGAGATATTAAACTCTCAAGGTGTAGCTTTTTATAAGGATAAGAAGCAATCTAGTGCTATGGAGAGTTTCTTGTTAAAAACTAATCATTCAGAGACAGAAAAGTTGTTCACTTCTTTATATCAATATAATCTTAGTGATATTTATGAGAGTAGAGCGATTCATTTGTTTTATGAAGATAAGATAGATGAAGCTATTGTAGAGATGAAGAAGGCAGAACCTATCAAGAAGAAGAATACCTATGATGATGAGTACACGGTGTTGATGTATAACACAGCTACTCTTTTAGGTAATCCATTTAACGGAAAGATCAAGGACTGTAACGATTGTGATCATGCAGCTAAGCAGACTACGGTATATACGAAGCTATCATTCTTAGAGAAACTAAGAGATATGAAGGCAAATATTGCTAATGGTACAGATGTATTTAGCAATGCACTTTTAGTAGGTAATGCTTATTATAATGCTACGTATTTTGGTAATGCACGCGTATTGTATTACAACAGTATTTGGGATGAGTATGGCAGTAATAGTATCGGTATGGAGAATAAATCTAGCATCTTGAATATGAATAATGCTAGAAAGTACTATACGATAGCTAAGCAATATGCGACTACAAAAGAAGAAAAAGCAAAGTTAGCTTACTTCGATGCTAAGCTTGAGCGAAATGAATTCTATGTACAGACCTATCATAATAAGGATTATTATATGGGAGCATGGGGTGATGATGTCATGTTTAAGAAGTGGAATGGCTTCTCAGAATTAGCTGCTAAGTATAGTGATACAAAGTATTATCAAGAAGTGATTAAAGAATGCGGATACTTTAGAAAGTATTTAGGACTGAATTATTAAGAATGAAAAAAGCTCAAGGTCACTTGAGCTTTTTATATTTATAAAGTATCTATTTATTGATATAGATGAGTAGTACCGATGTAGTGCCTATAGAGATTACTAGTGGAAACAGTGAAATAATAATAGCAACTAAGGGCATAGTAGTACTGACAAGAGCTTTTTTAGCTCTTCGATAGGCTGCGATGCCGAAGGCAAGACCTATAAGGCTAAAAAATATAGAGATAAAATTGACAAAAGGAATCCAACAGATAAAGAATGCAATAACCGAACATACAAAGGAGATAATGTAGTAAACAAGACTCGTATCTCTGTTGTTGTTTATTTCGTAATAGGATTTATCATGTTGCATGGTATATTAGCTAAAAATTGAATGTAATATAAAGAAAAAGAATTTCATATTGTTATTTAAATTGTAATTTTACAACTAGTAGAATTGACAGTAAAAAACTTATATAATGCGTATACATTTTATCGCAATCGGAGGAAGTGCAATGCACAATTTGGCATTAGCCTTACATGCAAAAGGAGATATTGTAACAGGTAGTGATGACACTATATTTGAACCTTCTAAGTCTAGATTAGAGGCTAAGGGATTATTACCAAAAGAAGAAGGGTGGTTCCCAGAGAAGATAACAGAAGAGATAGACGTTATTATTCTAGGGATGCATGCTAAGGGGGATAACCCAGAATTGCTAAAAGCAAAAGAATTAGGACTGACTATTTATTCTTACCCTGAGTTTATCTACGAACATTCTAAGAATAAAACACGTGTAGTGATAGGTGGGTCTCATGGTAAGACTACCATTACTTCTATGATATTACATGTGATGCATTATCATAATGTAGAAGTAGATTATCTAGTAGGGGCACAGTTAGAAGGCTTCGATAGAATGGTAAACCTTACTTCAGATAATGAATTTATGTTGATAGAAGGTGATGAATACCTATCATCAGCATTAGATCTTCGTCCTAAGTTTCATATCTACCAGCCGAATATCGCCTTGTTAAGTGGTATCGCATGGGATCATATCAATGTATTCCCAACTTTTGAAAACTATGTAGAGCAGTTTAAGATTTTTATTGGAAAGTTAGTGAATGGAGGAATCTTAGTGTATAACGAAGAAGACGCTGTGGTAAACCAACTGGTAGAAGAAGCTACTAATCCGATTAGAAAGATACCTTATACTACACCTTCTTATACTATCGAGAATGAGCAGACTTACTTAGATACGAATGACGGGCCTATGCCGTTAGAGGTTTTTGGTAAGCACAACCTTAGTAATATAAGTGGAGCGAAGTGGATCTGTCAGAATATGGGGATAGATGAAGAAGATTTCTACGAAGCTATCGCATCATTTAAAGGAGCGTCTAAGAGATTAGAGAAGTTAGTAGAGACTGAGCAGACAGTAATCTATAAAGACTTTGCACATTCACCGAGTAAAGTTATCGCTACAACAGAAGCAGTGAAGGCACAGTACCCAAATAAGAAAGTAATCGCTTGTCTAGAGCTACATACATATAGTAGTCTTAACTCTGCCTTCTTATCACAGTATGAAGGAGCGTTAGCTAAAGCAGACGAAGCTGTAGTATTCTATTCTTTAGATGCGCTAAAGATTAAGAATATGCCAGAGATCTCTCAAGAGCAGATGCAAACTGCATTTAATAGACCTGGATTAGCTACGTATACTAACGCTGCTGATTTCAAACAATATTTAGAGCAATTAGACTTAAGCAATACTGTATTGTTATTCATGAGCTCAGGTAACTATGGTGGATTAGATATGCAAGCTTTTAGTGAGAAAGTAAAGAATAAATAGACGGCATACGTCATTATTATAATACTATTAAAGAGGTTATCAAGTACAGCTGTATTTGATAACCTTTTTTTGTTTGAATACTGACTGCTTTTTAATAGAAGCTTTATATAGAATAACTGCATTAGGTTTAGTTTTTGTACGATAGAATAGTATAAAACAATGACTATGGAACACCAAAAGATCACGATCAAACAATGGGCAGAAGATGATAGACCTAGAGAAAAGCTAATGCTGAAGGGAAAGACTTCCTTAAGTGATGCCGAACTATTAGCGATACTCATAGGTTCAGGGCATAGAGAGGAGTCTGCAGTAGAGCTGTGTAAGCGTATATTAGCGATGTATAATAATAATCTAAGTGTATTAGCGAAACAGAGTATCTCGAAGCTCACTGCGTTTAAAGGAATAGGAGAAGCGAAGGCTATTGCGATTATTGCGGCTTTAGAGATAGGGCAGAGAAGGAGATTAAGTGAGCGTATAGAAGAACCTATCATCACTACTAGCAGTGATGTGTTTGAACTGATTAATCCTATCATAGGGGATCTAGAACATGAGGAGTTTTGGGTGTTATATCTGAATAACTCTAATAAAGTTAAGTTTAAATCGCCATTGAGCAAGGGGGGAATCACAGGTACTGTAGTAGATATAAGATTGTTGTTTCAGACAGCATTAGAGCAGAAGGCTGTCGGGATAATCTTAACGCATAATCACCCTAGTGGTAAGGTCAAGCCTAGTGATGCAGATATACAGATCACTAAGAAGATTAAAGAAGCAGGGCGTATTATGGACATACAGTTACTAGATCATTTGATTATTACGGAATACAGTTATTATAGCTTTGCAGATGAGAGTATTTTATAAGTAGATTTAGTTCTAAAATACCTACTTTTGTAATTCAAACAAAAGATTATAAAAAATGGGAGTAAAAAGCTTAACAAGTAAGACAGATATCTTTTTTGATTTAGACCATACCTTATGGGATTTTGAGAAGAACTCTGCTTTAGCTTTTAATGATGTTATTGAAGAATTAAAATTACCTTTTAGCACAGAGGCTTTTCTAAGCCACTATGTTGCAATCAACAATGAGTATTGGGACAAGTATAGTCTAAATCAGGTAAGTAAAGAAGAGCTTAGAATAGGGAGAATCAGAGATACCTTTGCTAAGTTAGGGTATCAGTCTACTACAGAAGAGATGTTGCTACTAGGGGGTAATTATCTAAAGGCTATGCCTAATCATAATTATTTATTTGATGGTGCGATAGAAGTATTAGACTACTTACAAGACAAATATAAACTTCATATTATTACTAACGGTTTTAATGAAGTGCAAGGCAAAAAGTTAGATCGATCAGGGATATCAGGTTATTTTCAGACAGTGACTAATTCTGAAATGGCAGGAGTGAGTAAGCCAAATCCTGAGATATTTAACTACGCTTTAGATAAAGCAAAGGTAGGAGTGAAAGACTCCGTGATGATAGGTGATAACTTCTTAGCGGATATAGAAGGAGCGCTAGGCGTAGGAATGGATGCAATCTACTACAGCCAATCTAAAGAAAAAGTAATACCTCAGATCTATCACGTACAGAAATTAATAGAACTAAAAGACCTGCTATAAGCAGGTCTTTCTATTTAATAGTTGTATTTAAATTGCCATCTGTTGCGTAAGAACTCTCGAGTGCTATTCTCTCTATTGTTTACACCAGGCTCATAGAGTACAGTGCCCTCTAGTTCGTCTGGTAGGAATTCTTGTTCTACGAAGTTATTTGTATAGTCATGAGAGTATAAGTACTCTTTGCCATACCCTAGTTCTTTCATTAGTTTAGTAGGTGCATTCCTTAAGTGTATAGGTACAGATAAGTCGCCTGTTTGTTTGACGAGTTGTTGTGCTTTGCCTATCGCTAGATAGGTAGAGTTACTCTTAGGGGATGTAGCTAGATAGATAGCACATTGACTAAGTAGTATTCTACTCTCAGGGTATCCTATGACAGATACAGCCTGGAAGGTATTGTTTGCCATAATGAGTGCTGTCGGATTAGCATTCCCGATATCTTCTGATGCAGCTATAAGTAATCTTCGTGCGATGAACTTCACATCTTCACCACCCTCTATCATTCTTGCCAGCCAATATACAGCCCCATTAGGATCACTACCTCTGATAGATTTGATAAAAGCAGATACGATATCATAGTGCTGCTCACCAGTCTTATCATATAGTACAGTATTCTTTTGTACTACTTGCATTACGCGTTCATTGGTGATTTCTATCTCGTCATCATGAGTAGCATTGATGATAAGCTCGAAGGTGTTTAGTAGCTTACGACCATCTCCACCTGATATTCTAAATAGAGCTTCTGTCTCTGTCAGGGTTATCTTTTTCTTTTTTAAGAATAGATCTTTATTCATAGCGCGCTCTAGGAGGTGCTGTAAGTCTTCTTTTGTAAACGCATTAAGCGTATAAACTTGACATCTAGAGAGAAGAGCAGGGATAACTTCGAAGCTCGGATTCTCTGTAGTGGCACCGATTAGTGTTACCCAGCCACGCTCTACTGCAGCTAGTAGAGAGTCTTGTTGAGATTTACTAAAGCGGTGTATCTCATCGATGAATAGGATAGGGTTCCTAGCAGTGAATAGACCACTGTTAGACTTTGCCTTCTCGATTACTTCTCTGATATCTTTAACCCCTGAGTTAATTGCGCTCAATACATAGAAGGGTCTCTCGCTTTCTTTTGCGATAATCTCTGCCAGAGTAGTTTTGCCTGTACCTGGAGGTCCCCAAAAGATTAAGGATGGGATAAACCCAACTTTTAACTGATTCGTTAAGATACCATTCTCTCCCACGAGGTGTTCTTGACTGACATAGTCACTCAGTGTATGTGGGCGTACTCGTTCTGCTAAAGGTGCTTCCATTATCGTAATTAAATCTCTTCTCACAAAAATACAATCTCTTTTTTAGATAACGATGTTTTTCAGTAATGGAATGTTTAAGGCGCAGTAGTTATTGATTAGAGCATGAATATCTGTGCATAAGCTAATGTTGATGTTTATTCTTACTTGAAGGAGAATGCGGGGAGTATAGAAGAAGTATTCTTGGACAAAGGGCTTCTCTAGTCCAGTATTCATTGCTTATTGTCCTATTATTGTCCAAGGAATTCAAATTAAGAGCCTATTTTACTAGGTTGGCGGTATGTTTTCAATATTTTGTTTTTTAAGGGGTGTTGTGTAATTGGTTGATATTTAGTCTTTTGTTTGTTTTGTTGAATAAAAAAAATGATTTGTTTTTTTACTGATTTAGGGATTATGGACTTGTTTTAGACCCTTTTTCAAATAAAAAGAGGTAATGATATTGTTTATTATCCTTTTTTAGACCTGAATATGTGATTATAAATAAAAAAGTGAATTGCTTTTTTTAGAGGTTAGTTACTGTATAGAGTTGTTTGTAAGGAGGGTGATATTCTTTTCAATGCTAAAATGGTGTGAATGAAAAAACAATTCGTTATAAAATGAGTTATATTTAACCTATATAAAATTTGAGTACTATGTATAATAGCCTTTCATTACAAGGGGTGTTTATGGATAGGTTTGGTATAGGGAGTAAATATGCACCTTATATAGTAAGATGTACTTAAGGAGAAAGGAATGAATATATGAGTAAAGAGAAATTACCTCCATTATCTATTAATCTAATTTTACTACCCTTATTCGTCGTTGTACTGATATGGGGAGTGTATTGGATGGATTGGAATAATTTTTATGAGTTACACGAGTATGGCGTATTGCCGAGAACGGTAGTGGGGTTAAGGGGAATTGTGTTTAGTCCTTTTATACATGGTGGGATAAAGCATTTGTATAATAACTCTATAGCCCTCTTTGCACTGCTATTAATGTTGCAGTATTTTTATAAGAAACAAGCGTTGGTGGTACTGATCTTAGGGATTCTGCTATCAGGTTTCGGTACATGGTTGATGGGTAGAGATAGTTATCATATCGGTGCTAGTGGATTAGTCTATGTGCTAGTGAGCTTTATGTTCTTTAAGGGAGTACAGACGCGATATTATAGACTGATGGCATTATCGCTGGTTATCGTAGTGCTATATGGGGGTACGGTGTGGTATATGTTTCCCCATGTAGAGAGCGGTATTTCGTGGGAAGGACATTTGAGTGGTTTTTTGACAGGATTGATTCTTAGTTTTGTAGTTTCATCTCCTGAGCATATAGAGCAGGGGTATAAGTATGAGTGGCAAGACCCTAACTTTGATCCTCAGTCAGACCCCTTTATGAGGTGCTTCGATGAGCATGGCAACTTTATTATCATACCGAAACAAAAGAAGAGTAAAGATCCTTATAGAAAGACATTACCAGTACTGATCTCTCAGTATCAAATTAGATAACGATATAAACTATAAAAGCACCTTAGAAGGTGCTTTTATAGTTTTTGACTACGAAGTCTATTGCTGTTTCGAGTATCTCTCCCATATTTTTACAATATTTGAAAGACTTCTCGTGAGTTAATTTGTGTAAGGACATTTTTAACTCTTCTACATGTTCTGGAGTAGAGACTGTATCCTGTATCATCACGTGGATTAGTTCGTCTAGTCTCTCTTTATTACTCAGTACTCTTCTTACGATCACAGATCTCACTTCTCGTCGATACTGTTCTATCGAAGTATGTTTTAGTTTCTCTAATACCATCTTCACGATAGTATAGTTCTCTTTAAAGAACTGAGGAAGGTAGAACTTGAGGTTGCCTTCATAGTTCTGCTGATCGAAGTCGATAGCTCTGATTCTATAGACTACCTGATCGAAGTCATGAGTAGGTATAATGACGAAATTATAAGATCTCATATCACCCAGTAGACCGATCATACAGCGTTCATTAAACTTGACAAACTCTTTAGCGATCTGTGATTTTTCACTTTCAGTACATTTAGGTAGGTGATTTGTGATAAATACATCAGCAGGTATACCTAATATGTGTTCTTCTATTAAGGTGTCATTGTGTACGAGATAATTCATCGTATTCGGAGACAGCATCTCTTCTAGTTCTAATCCGTATATGCGTGAGGCATCGGCTCTCTTTACATAGAAGTTGGTGATATTGTCATTGAGTATATTTCGAACTTTCACTCGGAATGGTTTAGAATTACCAAACGAACAAAAGTCAATATGATCAATAGTTAGATACTGTAGTGTCTCGATGTCACCATCAGAGTGAAGTAAGGTATATATCTTAGTAAGGCTAGCTTCTATCTCTTTATACTCGAACTCTGGATAATATACACGTAACCACAGTGTATCATTACCGTTGCTGTCCTCGATATTGATATAACCACTGAATCGCAATAAGTCATCATAGATCACACTAGTTTTAGTAGTGCGCTTATACTTGGTTAAGTATGCCATGAACTCATCGCTAACAGGGTAGTTAGGCTTCTTTAATAATACCTTTACGTCTTTCAAATCTTATCTTCTTTGTCTGATTGTTTCGTATAAAAATGCTCCACACGCTACAGATACGTTTAGTGAATCTATTGTGCTAAACATCGGTAACTTTGCTTTCTCGTCTATGATTTTAAGTACAGATGGGTTGATACCTTTATCTTCACTTCCCATAATGATGGCTACAGGCACATTTAGGTCTACATCATAGATTTCTTTTTCTGCTTTCTCTGTTGCACCTAGTGTTATTACACCAGACCCTTGTAGATAGAATACAGCGTCCTTAATATGGTCTACTTTACAGATAGGAATATTAAATACAGCACCCGCAGATGTTTTTACTGTATCTCCGTTTACCGGAGCAGCTCCATTCTTAGATATAATGATACCATCTGCACCACAGCATACAGCTGTACGTATAATAGCACCGAAGTTACGAGCATCTGATATCTGGTCAAGGATGACGAAAAGAGGTTTCTCTTTTTTCTCTAATACACCTTCTACTAGTACTTCTAATGAAGTAAAAGAGATAGGGGAGATATTCGCTACAGCTCCTTGATGGTTTTTATTAGTTAGTTTATTTAGTTTCTCGATTGGTACATAAGAGAAGTTTACGTTGTTCTTCTTTAGTGTCTTAAGAAGAGAACTCATTAACTCTCCAGAAGCTTCTTTCTGTATGAATACCTTATCTATATCTTTTCCTGCTTCTATGGCTTCGATGATTGCACGAATACCAAATATCTGATTGTCCTGTTCCATGGGGCAAAGTTACTTAATAATATAATTTAAAAAACGTGCAAAGATAGATTTTAAGTATTTGGATTTAATGGTATTTATAAAAATATTAGATAGTATATACTATAATGTATAATAAGAGGTGTGCTGTTGTGTTATAAAGCTGTAAAGAGGAATGTTTTTTGTGGTGATGTATAAAAGGGAGAAGAGTGCTAAGGTTTATTTTTTTTGGTGTTATTGAATAGTGAAAGAGAAGATTTAGAACAAATGCTGGATTACTAAAAAGGGAGAGAAATAATGTTGATAACTTTTGAATAACTATCGTATAAAGAGAAAAAAAGAGGTAAAAGGAGAATTGTTGATAAAAAAAATTAATTATGTTGAAAATTAATGCTTTGAGGTTTGAATAAATAAAAAATAGTTATACATTTGCAACCCCGTATATAGTGCGGAATAATATATTGTAGAAATTATTAATAAACATTATGCCAACAATTCAACAATTAGTAAGAACAGGGAGAACCCAATTGACTAAGAAGAGTAAATCGGTTGCTTTGGATTCTTGTCCTCAAAGAAGAGGAGTTTGTACGCGTGTTTATACTACTACACCTAAAAAACCAAACTCTGCAATGCGTAAAGTTGCAAGGGTACGTTTAACAAATGGTAATGAAGTAAACGCATACATCCCAGGAGAAGGACACAATTTACAAGAGCACTCGATAGTATTAGTTAGAGGTGGAAGGGTAAAAGATTTGCCAGGTGTTAGATACCACATCGTACGTGGAGCTTTGGATACTGCTGGAGTAAACGGTAGAACACAAAGAAGATCTAAATACGGAGCAAAACGTCCTAAAGACAAAAAATAATCGTTTAAACGTTTAAGAAGAAGACATGAGAAAAAGACAGGCGAAAAAGAGACCTCTTTTACCAGATCCAAAATTTAATGATCAATTAGTTACGCGTTTTGTAAACAACTTAATGTGGGACGGTAAGAAATCAACAGCTTTTAAAGTATTCTATGATGCTTTAGAGATCGTTGAGGAGAAAAAACAAGATGAAGAAAAATCTTCATTAGAAATTTGGAAAGATGCATTAACTAATGTTATGCCACACGTAGAAGTTCGTTCTCGTCGTGTAGGTGGAGCTACATTCCAAATTCCAATGCAAATTCGTCCAGATAGAAAAATTTCTATGGCGATGAAATGGATGATTTTGTATGCGAGAAAAAGAAATGAGAAATCTATGGCTGGAAAATTAGCGTCTGAAATCTTAGCTGCTGCTAAAGAAGAAGGAGCTGCTGTTAAAAAGAGAATGGATACTCATAAAATGGCTGAAGCTAATAAAGCATTCTCTCACTTTAGATTTTAATCCATACAGAAACTATATACAATGGCAAGAGATTTAAAATATACAAGAAACATTGGTATCGCTGCACACATCGATGCTGGTAAGACAACAACTACAGAGCGTATTTTGTTCTATACAGGTAAAAACCACAAAATGGGAGAGACTCACGAAGGATCTTCTACAATGGACTGGATGGAGCAAGAGGCTGAAAGAGGTATTACTATTACATCAGCAGCTACTACATGTACTTGGAATTTCCCAACAGTTCAAGGTGCTAAAATACCTGAATCTATGGAGTACCACTTCAATATTATTGATACTCCTGGACACGTTGACTTTACTGTAGAGGTAAACCGTTCTTTACGTGTATTAGATGGATTAGTATTCTTGTTTAGTGCAGTTGATGGTGTTGAGCCTCAGTCTGAAACTAACTGGAGATTAGCTGATAATTATAAAGTTCCACGTATGGGGTTCGTTAATAAAATGGACCGTCAAGGAGCTAACTTCTTAGCAGTATGTCAACAAGTTAAAGATATGTTGAAATCTAACGCTGTGCCAATCGTTTTACCTATTGGTGATGAGGCTGATTTCAAAGGTATCGTTGACTTAGTGAAAAACCGTGCAATCGTATGGCATGATGAGAATCATGGTTCTACTTTTGACGTTGTTGAGATCCCTGCAGAGATGGTTGACGATGTAAAACAATACAGAGGTCAATTAATCGAAGAGATTGCTGCTTATGATGAAAATCTTCTTGAGAAATTTATGGAAGATGAGGACTCAATCACAGAGGACGAAATCCACGTAGCTTTACGTGCTGCTACTCTTGATATGAGCATCATCCCTATGACTTGTGGATCTTCATTCAAAAATAAAGGTGTTCAGTTCATGTTAGACGCTGTATGTCGTTACTTACCTTCTCCAATGGATAAGGAAGCTATCGAAGGTACAGATCCTGATACTGAAGAGCCAATCGTACGTAAGCCATCGGTTACTGAGCCGTTCGCTGCATTAGCATTTAAAATTGCTACTGACCCATTCGTAGGTCGTTTAGCATTCTTTAGAGCTTATTCAGGACACTTAGACGCTGGATCTTATGTATTGAATACTCGTTCTGGAAACAAAGAGCGTATTTCTCGTATCTACCAAATGCACGCTAACAAACAAAACCCGGTTGAATATATTGAGGCTGGAGATATTGGAGCTGCAGTAGGATTTAAAGATATCAAAACTGGAGATACTTTATGTGATGAGAAAAAACCTATCGTATTAGAAAGTATGATATTTCCAGACCCAGTAATCGGTATCGCTATTGAGCCAAAAACAAAAGCGGATATGGATAAAATGGGTACTGCTTTAGCTAAATTAGCTGAGGAAGATCCAACTTTTACAGTTAAAACTGACCAAGCGTCTGGACAAACTGTAATCTCTGGTATGGGTGAGTTACACTTAGACGTATTGATCGACCGTATGAAACGTGAGTTCAAAGTTGAAGTTAATCAAGGAGAGCCACAAGTTGAGTATAAGGAAGCTCTTACACGTGAAGCACAACATAGAGAAGCTTATAAAAAGCAATCTGGTGGACGTGGTAAGTTTGCTGATATCGTATTCAAAATGGGACCTGCTGATGACGTTGATGGAAAACCATTCGTTGGATTACAGTTCGTGAATGAAGTTAAAGGTGGTAACGTTCCTAAAGAATATATCCCTTCTGTAGAGAAAGGATTTAGAGAGGCGATGAAACAAGGACCTTTAGCTGGATTCGAAATGGATTCTATGAAAGTAACTTTAACTGACGGTTCTTACCACGCGGTTGACTCGGATGCATTATCGTTCGAATTAGCTGCTAAAATGGGATACAAAGCTGCTGCTAAAGCTGCAGGTGCGATCATCTTAGAGCCTATCATGAAGTTAGAAGTATTGACTCCTGAAGAAAACATGGGTGATATCGTTGGAGATTTGAACCGTCGTCGTGGACAAATCAACAGCATGGATGATAGAGCTGGATCAAAAGTTGTTAAAGCTTCTGTTCCATTATCAGAAATGTTCGGATATGTAACTACATTAAGAACATTATCATCTGGTAGAGCAACTTCTACAATGGAGTTCTCTCACTACTCTGAAACACCATCAAACATTTCAGAGGCAGTAATCACTAAAGCAAAAGGTAACGCTTAATTTTAGAGTAAAATGAGTCAAAAAATCAGAATAAAATTAAAATCTTACGATCATATGTTGGTTGATAAATCAGCAGAGAAAATCGTAAAAACTGTAAAAAGTACAGGAGCAGTAGTAACTGGACCTATTCCATTACCTACTCATAAAAAAATCTTTACTGTTCTTCGTTCTCCTCACGTGAACAAAAAAGCAAGAGAGCAGTTTGAGTTAAGTTCATACAAAAGATTGTTAGATATCTATTCTTCATCTTCTAAAACTATTGATGCTTTAATGAAATTAGAGTTACCAAGTGGAGTTGAAGTTGAAATCAAAGTGTGATAAATAACAAGATTCAATAAGAATATCAAAGGCTAAGTATTGGTGTTATAGTCACCAATACTTAGTTCTTTTAGAAAATAAAATAAAATTTTATAATTAATAATTAATATTTATGTCTGGGTTAATTGGTAAAAAAATCGGCATGACTAGTATTTTCGATGAGAATGGAAAAAACATTCCATGTACAGTAATCGAAATGGGTCCTAATGTCGTTACCCAAGTCAGAACCATTGAGGTTGACGGGTATGAAGCGTTACAACTTGGTTTCGATGACAAGACAGATAAACATGCTACTAAAGCTGAGTTAGGTCACTTTAAAAAAGCTGGAACATCTGCTAAGAGAAAAGTTGTTGAAATCAAAGATTTTGCTGGAGAGTATAAATTAGGTGATGTGATCACTGCAGATTTATTCATAGAAGGTGAATATGTAGATGTACAAGGTGTATCTAAAGGAAAAGGATTCCAAGGGGTTGTAAAACGTCATGGTTTTGGTGGAGTTGGTCAGGTAACTCACGGTCAAAAGAACCGTTTAAGAGCGCCAGGATCTATTGGAGCTTCTTCTTACCCATCAAGAGTATTCAAAGGAATGCGCATGGCAGGAAGAACTGGAGGAGTAAATGTAACAGTACAAAACCTTAGAGTTTTAAAAGTAGTAGCTGATAAAAATCTACTTGTGGTTAAGGGAGCAATTCCAGGACACAAAAACTCTTATGTAATCGTTCAGAAGTAATGGAAGTAAAAGTTTTAGATATCACAGGAAAAGATACTGGTAGAAAAGTTGAGCTTTTAGATTCAGTATTCGGTATAGAACCAAATAATCACGCAGTATATCTTGATGTTAAACAATATTTAGCAAATCAAAGACAAGGAACTCACAAAGCTAAAGAAAGAGCTGAGATCTCTGGAAGTACGCGTAAGATTAAAAAACAAAAAGGAACTGGTACTGCAAGAGCAGGAAGTATTAAATCGCCAGTTTTCCGTGGAGGAGGAAGAATCTTCGGGCCAAGACCAAGAAGCTACTCTTTCAAATTAAACAAAAGTTTAAAACGTTTAGCGAGAAAATCTGCTTTCTCTATCAAAGTGAAAGAATCAAATTTAATCGTAGTTGAGAACTTTAATTTCGAGGCTCCAAGCACTAAGAATTTCATCAACGTATTGAAAGGTTTAGGATTGGAAAATAAAAAATCTCTATTTGTGTTTGGTGAATCAAATAAAAATGTATATTTGTCATCACGCAATTTAGGGAAGGCTGCTGTTGTAACTAACTCTGAATTAAGTACTTACAGTATTTTGAATGCTGGAAGTTTAGTGTTAACTGAGGGTTCTGTAGCAGGAATTGTAGAAAATTTAAGTAAATAATAGGAACATGAGTGTTTTAATTAAGCCTATAATTACAGAAAAAATAACTAAAGACGGCGAAACTTTTGGCCGTTTTGGGTTTGTTGTTGATAGAAAAGCGAACAAAATTGAAATTAAAAAAGCAGTTGAGGCTGCTTATGGAGTTTCTGTTGTTAACGTGAATACTATGAACTATGCTGCAAAGCGTTCTGTTAAGTACACGAAAAGTGGAATGATCAACGCTAAAACTAATGCTTACAAGAAAGCAATAGTTGAATTGAAAGAAGGAGATAGTATAGACTTTTATTCAAATATCTAATAAATAATGTCAGTTAGAAAATTAAAACCTATTACCCCAGGTCAGCGTTTTAGAGTTGTGAATAGTTTTGACGCTATAACAACTGATAAGCCGGAGCGTAGTTTACTAGCACCGAAAAAAAAATCTGGAGGTAGAAATAGTCAAGGAAAAATGACCATGCGCTACATGGGTGGTGGTCATAAACAAAGATACCGTATAGTTGATTTTAAAAGAACTAAAGTTGGTATCCCAGCTACTGTTAAGTCAATTGAGTATGATCCAAACCGTACAGCATTCATCGCTTTGATTGCTTATGTAGATGGAGCTAAATCATACGTTATTGCACAAAGCGGTATGAAAGTTGGACAAACTGTAGTTTCAGGAGTAGATGCGTCACCAGAAGTTGGTAATGCAATGCCTTTAAGCAAAATTCCTTTAGGAACTGTTATATCTTGTATCGAATTACGTCCTGGACAAGGAGCAGTTATCGCTCGTTCAGCAGGTACTTTCGCTCAGTTAGTTGCTAGAGATGGTAAATATGCTACTATTAAAATGCCTTCTGGAGAGATCCGTTTGATTTTATTAGAATGTATGGCTACTATCGGAGCAGTGTCTAACCACGATCACCAATTAATCGTTTCTGGTAAAGCAGGTAGATCAAGATGGTTAGGTAGAAGACCTAGAACTAGACCAGTAGCAATGAACCCAGTAGATCACCCAATGGGAGGTGGAGAAGGTCGTTCGTCAGGAGGACACCCACGTTCTAGAAACGGGATGCCTGCTAAAGGGTACAGAACTCGTTCTAAAGTTAAGTCGAGTAATAAGTATATCGTTGAACGTAGAAAGAAATAAAAGATTAAGACATGGCACGTTCGTTAAAAAAAGGACCTTATGTTCACTATAAATTAGAGAAGAAAGTTCAAGTAAACGTAGAAAGTGGAAAAAATGGAGTTATCAAGACTTGGTCAAGAGCTTCAATGATTACACCTGATTTCGTTGGACAAACTATCGCAGTACATAATGGTCGTCAGTTTGTTCCTGTTTATGTAACAGAGAACATGGTAGGACATAAATTAGGGGAATTTTCACCAACAAGATCGTTCAGAGGTCACGCTGGTGCAAAGAATAAAGGTAAAAAATAATAAGAAGCTATGGGAGTTCGTAAAAGAGAAAGAGCTGAGCAAATTAAAGAAGCTAACAAGCAAGTTGCTTTTGCAAAGCTAAACAATTGCCCTACTTCTCCTAGAAAAATGCGTTTAGTAGCGGATTTAGTAAGAGGACAGAAAGTAGAAAAAGCTCTAAATATATTAAAATTCAGTTCAAAAGATGCTTCTCGTAATTTAGAGAAATTACTTTTGTCTGCAATTGCTAACTGGCAAGCGAAAAACAGCGACGCTAACATTGAAGAAGCTGGATTGATCGTTAAAGAAATCAGAGTAGATGGAGGAATGATGTTAAAAAGACTTCGTCCTGCACCTCAAGGTAGAGCACACAGAATCAGAAAACGTTCTAATCACGTAACAATCGTATTAGGATCTAATAATAACACACAAAGCAATTAATAAGCAGTATGGGACAAAAGACTAATCCAATCGGGAATCGCCTTGGTATTATCAGAGGATGGGACTCAAACTGGTATGGTGGAAATGACTACGGTGACAAAATCGCTGAAGATCACAAGATCAGAAAGTATATCCATGCTCGTTTATCAAAAGCTAGTGTATCTAAAGTAATCATCGAGAGAACTTTAAAACTTGTAACCGTTACTATCACTACTGCTAGACCTGGTATCATTATCGGAAAAGGTGGACAAGAGGTAGACAAGTTAAAAGAGGAATTGAAAAAGATTACTGATAAGGAAGTTCAAATCAATATCTTTGAAATCAAACGTCCTGAATTAGACGGATACTTAGTGGCTGCTAGTATCGCTCGTCAAATCGAAAGCAGAATTTCTTACCGTAGAGCTATCCGTATGGCAATGGCTGCAGCGATGAGAATGAACGCTGAAGGAATCAAAGTTATGATTTCTGGTCGTTTAAACGGTGCTGAAATGGCTCGTTCTGAGACTTTCAAAGAAGGAAGAATTCCGTTGTCAACTTTCAGAGCAGACATCGATTATGCACTTGCTGAAGCTCACACTACTTATGGTAGAATGGGAATTAAAGTGTGGATCATGAAAGGTGAGGTTTACGGTAAGAGAGATCTTTCTCCGTTAGCTGGAATGGATAAAAAACAATCTAAATCAGCAGGATCTCCAAAAGGTAAATCTAACCCACGCAAAAGAAAGTAATTTTTAAACTGAAGAAAAATGTTACAGCCTAAAAGAACAAAATACCGTAAGGTACAGAAAGGTAAAATGAAAGGGATTTCTCAAAGAGGGCATGAACTTTCAAATGGTATGTTTGGAATCAAATCTATGGACTCTGCATTTATCACTTCACGTCAAATCGAGGCAGCGCGTATCGCTGCTACTCGTTTCATGAAACGTGAAGGGCAGTTATGGATTAAAATTTTCCCAGACAAACCTATTACTAAAAAGCCTCTAGAGGTACGTATGGGTAAAGGAAAAGGTGCAGTAGAATACTGGGTTGCTGTGGTAAAACCAGGAAAAATTATGTTCGAAGTTGGTGGAGTGCCAATTTCAGTAGCAAAAGAAGCGTTACGCTTAGCTGCTCAAAAACTTCCTGTAAAAACTAAATTTGTAATTGCTAGAGATTTCGAAGCATAATAAAATTTTTATCATGAAACAATCAGAAATAGTAAATCTATCTGTAGCTGAATTACAAGAGCAACTGGTACAGTTGACTAGCACATATAATAACTTAAGATCTGCTCACGCAATCTCTCCAATCGAGAATCCATTACAGTTGAGAAACGTAAGAAGAAGTATTGCAAGAGTGAATACAGAGTTAAGTAAAAGAGAGTTACAATAATTGTATTCTGCCGAAAGATGGAAAATAGAAAATTAAGAAAAGAGAGAATAGGTGTTGTTACTAGCAATAAAATGGAGAAATCTATTGTTGTGTCTGAAGTAAAGAGAGTAAAACACCCATTATATGGTAAGTTCGTGTTGAAAACGAAAAAATACGTTGCACACGACGAAACAAATGATTGCAACATTGGTGATACAGTAAAGATCATGGAGACACGTCCATTATCTAAATCAAAATGTTGGAGATTAGTTGAAATCATTGAAAGAGCGAAATAATTATGGTACAACAAGAATCTAGACTTAAAGTAGCAGATAATACGGGTGCAAAAGAAGTTTTGACTATCCGTGTTTTAGGAGGAACGAAACGTCGTTATGCCTCTGTAGGTGATAAAATTGTAGTTTCAATTAAAGAAGCAACTCCAAACGGAAGCGTGAAAAAAGGTAGCGTTTCAACTGCAGTTGTAGTTCGTACTAAAAAAGAAGTGAGAAGAGCTGACGGATCTTACATCAGATTTGACGATAACGCATGTGTATTGTTAAATGCTGCTGGGGAGATGAAAGGAACTCGTGTTTTTGGTCCGGTTGCGAGAGAACTTCGTGAAAAACAATTCATGAAAATTGTATCATTAGCACCAGAGGTGTTATAATTCGTTCTAAACATGATTAAGCTAAAGATAAAAACAGGAGATACTGTACGCGTTATCGCTGGTGACCATAAAGGTACTGAAGGTAAAGTTGTACGTGTATTACGTGAAAAGAACAAAGCTATTGTTGAAGGGGTGAATATCATTTCTAAACACGTGAAGCCTAGTGCTTCTAACCCTCAAGGTGGAATTGTTAAAAAAGAGGCTCCAATCCAAATCTCTAACTTAGCGATCGTAGATCCTAAGACTAACGAAGTTACAAGAGTAGCTATCGTGAAAAACGAGAACGGAAAAAATGTTAGAGTTTCTAAAAAATCAAATCAAGTATTATAGTTATGGCTTATATACCAAGACTTAAAGAAGAATATAAAAGCAGAGTTATCTCTGCTCTTACTGAGGAATTCGGTTATAAAAACGTAATGCAAGTTCCAAAACTTGAGAAAATCGTTGTTAGCCGTGGAGTTGGTGCTGCTGTTTCTGATAAAAAATTAGTTGATTACGCTGTTGAGGAGTTAACTAAAATTACAGGACAAAAAGCAGTAGCTACTATCTCTAAGAAAGACGTTGCTACTTTTAAATTAAGAAAAGGAATGCCAATCGGGGCAAAAGTAACGTTACGTGGAGAGAGAATGTATGAATTTTTAGATCGTTTAGTAACTTCAGCTTTACCACGTGTAAGAGACTTTTCAGGTATTAAATCTGATGGTTTTGACGGAAGAGGAAATTATAACTTAGGTGTTACTGAGCAAATCATTTTCCCTGAAATCAATATCGATAAAGTTAACAAAATCGCTGGTTTTGATATCACTTTCGTAACATCTGCTCAAACAGATAAAGAAGCGAAATCTTTACTTGCTGAATTAGGATTACCTTTTAAAAAGAATTAAGTATGGCTAAAGAATCAATGAAAGCCCGTGAGGTTAAAAGACAAGCATTAGTAGATAAATATGCTGCTAAGAGAACAGCTCTTTTAGAAGCTGGTGACTATGAAGGATTACAAAAGTTACCTAAAAATGCTTCTCCAGTTCGTTTACACAACAGATGTAAGTTAACAGGAAGACCAAGAGGGTATATGCGTCAATTCGGTATTTCTCGTGTTACATTCCGTGAAATGGCAAATAATGGATTGATACCTGGAGTAAAAAAGGCAAGTTGGTAATTAAGATTTAAAGGTAAAAACATGTATACAGATCCAATAGCAGATTTCCTTACAAGAGTTAGAAACGCTGTGA
Source organism: Myroides sp. (assembly GCF_032073645.1). Taxonomy (NCBI): domain Bacteria; kingdom Pseudomonadati; phylum Bacteroidota; class Flavobacteriia; order Flavobacteriales; family Flavobacteriaceae; genus Myroides; species Myroides sp. The sequence continues at coordinate 22,831 of NZ_DAMANB010000003.1, read as the reverse complement.
GAGCTAACCACAAAGTGGTTGAAATTCCAGCTTCAAACTTCAAAAAAGAAATCACGAAAATATTATTCGATCAAGGATATATCTTAAGCTATAAATTTGATGATAGTTCAGTTCAAGGGACAATCAAAATAGCTTTGAAATATGATAAAGACACAAAAGAGTCTGTAATTAGAGATATCCAAAGAATTAGTAAACCAGGTTTGCGTAAATACGCTTCTGCAGCAGATCTTCCTAGAATCCTTAACGGATTAGGAATCGCTATCGTTTCAACATCAAAAGGATTGATGACTGGAAAGCAAGCGAAACAATTGAATGTTGGTGGAGAAGTAGTTTGTTACGTATACTAATTTAAAAAGACTAAGAGATGTCAAGAATAGGTAAAAGTCCAATAGCAATACCTGCTGGAGTAACGGTTGACGTTAAAGAAGGAGAGATTGTTGTAAAAGGTAAATTAGGAGAGCTTTCTCAAAAGTTTGATACAGTTAGTATTAAAGTTGAAGAAGACCAAGTAATCGTTGAGCGTTCTTCTGATGATAAGATTGAAAGAGCTAAACACGGATTATACCGTAGTTTAATCAACAATATGGTTAAAGGAGTTTCAGAAGGATTTACTATCAGTTTGGAATTGGTTGGGGTAGGATACCGTGCTGCTAATCAAGGACAAAAGTTAGATTTAGCTTTAGGTTTCTCTCATAATATCGTGATGGATATTGCAAAAGAAGTTACAGTGGAAACTATATCTGAAAAAGGTAAAAATCCAATCGTTAAATTAACTTCATTTGACAAACAATTAGTTGGTCAAGTAGCAGCAAAAATCCGTTCATTCCGTAAACCAGAACCTTACAAAGGAAAAGGTATCAAGTTTGTGGGTGAAGAGTTAAGAAGAAAAGCAGGTAAATCAGCTTAAAAATTAAGACTATGTCATTAACAAAATCTGAAAGAAGACAACGTATTAAATTCAGAATTAGAAAGATCGTTAGCGGTACTGCTGCTAAGCCAAGACTTTCTGTATTCAGAAGTAATAAAGAAATCTATGCGCAAATCATAGATGACGTGAATGGAGTAACTCTAGCTGCAGCATCTTCAAGAGAAGCTGGGATAACAAGAGGAACCAATATTGAAACTGCTGCATCGGTTGGGAAACTAATTGCAGAGAAAGCTTTGAAAGCTGGTGTAGAAACTGTATCTTTCGATAGAGGAGGTTATTTATACCACGGTCGTGTTAAATCATTAGCTGAAGGCGCTAGAGAAGCTGGATTAAAATTCTAATTAGTTATGTATCAAAATTATAAAAACGTAGAATTTGTAAAACCAACTGGTCTTGATCTTAAAGATCGTTTGGTTAGTGTAAACCGTGTTACTAAAGTTACTAAAGGGGGAAGAGCTTTTGGATTCTCTGCTGTAGTAGTAGTAGGTGACGAAAACGGTGTAGTGGGTCATGGTTTGGGTAAATCAAAAGACGTTTCTGAAGCAATCGCTAAAGCAGTAGAGGATGCAAAGAAAAACTTAGTTAGAGTTCCTTTAAATGGTCATACTATTCCTCACGAACAAAAAGGAAAATTCAGTGGAGCAAGAGTATTATTGATGCCTGCATCTTTGGGTACTGGAGTAATCGCTGGAGGTTCTGTGAGATCGGTTGTAGAATCTGTTGGGATTAAAGATTTATTATCTAAATCTCAAGGATCTTCAAATCCTCACAACGTGGTGAAGGCTACTTTTGACGCTTTATTACGTTTAAGAAGTGCTTCTACAGTTGCAAAACAAAGAGGAATTTCTTTAGAAAAAGTATTTAAAGGTTAATTTGAGAGAGTTATGTCAAAAATTAAAGTAAAACAAGTAAGAAGCCAAATTAATTGTCCTCTTGTACAAAAGAGAACATTAGAGGCTTTAGGACTTCGTAAGATTGGTCAAGTGGTGGAGCATGATGCTACATCTGCAATCTTAGGAATGGTAAGTAAAGTTCAACACTTAGTTTCTGTAGAGGAGGCTAAATAATATTGTAGAGTATGAATTTAAGTAATTTACAACCAGCAAAAGGTTCAGTACACAACCAAAACAAACGTGTTGGTCGTGGTGAAGGGTCTGGTAAAGGAGGAACTTCTACAAAAGGACACAAAGGTGCTAAATCACGTTCAGGATATTCAAGAAAAATCGGATTTGAAGGAGGACAAATGCCACTTCAAAGACGTGTTCCTAAATTTGGTTTTAAAAACATCAATAGAGTAGAATATGATGTTATCAACTTAGAAAGATTACAATCTTTAGTTGATAGCGGAGTAGTAAAAGACACTGTTGATTTTGCTCTTTTAGTTGAGTTAGGATTAACTTCTAAAAATAGTTTAGTTAAGGTTTTAGGGCGTGGAGAGATAAAAGCAAAATTAAAAGTTTCTGCACACAAGTTTTCAGCATCTGCTAAAGAGGCAATCGAGGCAGCTGGTGGAGAAATTGTAACGTTATAAAATCTTAATAAACAAGATGAAGAAGTTTTTTGAAACATTAGCCAGTATTTGGAAAATTGAAGAGTTAAAGAACAAAATCTTGATAACTTTAGGGTTATTGCTTGTGTACCGTTTTGGTACACAAGTTACCCTTCCAGGTATTGACGCAACGAAATTGCAAGCTTTAACTGATCAAACTGATCAAGGTATCGGTTGGTTAATAAATGTTTTTACAGGTGGTGCATTTGCGCAAGCATCTGTATTTGCATTAGGTATTATGCCTTATATTTCTGCTTCCATAGTAGTTCAGTTGATGGGAATCGCGGTTCCTTATCTACAAAAGCTACAAAATGATGGAGAAAGCGGTAGAAAGAAGATGAACCAAATAACAAGATGGTTGACAATCGGTATTACTTTATTACAAGGACCTAGTTACATCTATAACTTGTATGTGCAATTACCACCGGATGCATTTTTGTTAGGTTTCAATTCTTTCTCATTCTTGTTTTCTTCAGTAATTATACTAGTGACCGGAACTGTTTTTGCAATGTGGTTAGGTGAAAAAATTACTGATAAAGGTATTGGAAATGGAATTTCATTATTAATTATGGTTGGTATTATTGCAAGACTTCCAATGTCTTTCATCCAAGAATTCCAATCAAGAATTACAGAAAATAATGGAGGACCTATGTTGGTGGTTATAGAAGTAATTTTATGGTTGTTAATCATCGTTGCTTGTATCTATTTAACTCTTGCTGTGAGACGTATACCGGTTCAGTATGCAAGAAGAAGTGCTTCAGGAACTTATGATCAATCTATGTTAGGCGGTAACCGTCAGTGGATTCCATTAAAGTTAAATGCATCAGGAGTTATGCCAATCATCTTCGCTCAGGCGATCATGTTTGTGCCAGCTGCAGTAGCAGGTTTGTCAACTTCGGATACTGCTAAATCAATCAGTACAACATTTCATAATGTGTTTGGTTGGGAGTATAATGCACTTTTTGCTTTATTAATCATAATTTTTACGTACTTTTACACCGCAATTACAGTACCTACTAATAAGATGGCTGATGATCTAAAGAGAAGTGGCGGTTTTATACCAGGTGTTAAACCAGGTAGTGAGACAGGTGATTTCTTAGATAGAATCATGTCTTTAATAACATTCCCAGGTTCTCTTTACTTAGCACTAATCGCAGTTTTCCCTGCAATCGTGGTAAGTTTATTAGGAGTTCAACAAGGTTGGGCAATGTTTTATGGAGGAACATCGTTATTGATTATGGTAAGTGTTGTAATCGATACAATTCAACAAGTCAATGCTTATTTACTGAACAAACAGTATGATAGCATGATGACAAGTGGTAAAAATAGAAGAGCAACAGCTTAGTTTTTATGGCAAAACAATCAGCAATAGAACAAGACGGAGCAATTATTGAAGCATTATCAAATGCTATGTTCCGTGTGGAATTAGAAAATGGACACGTAGTAATCGCCCATATCTCAGGTAAGATGCGTATGCATTATATCAAATTATTACCTGGTGACAGAGTAAAATTAGAGATGAGCCCTTACGATTTGACCAAAGCAAGAATTACTTATAGATATTAAAGAGGCTATTAAAATGAAAGTAAGAGCATCAGTTAAAAAAAGAAGTGCCGAGTGCATTATAGTACGTAGAAAAGGTAGACTTTACGTTATTAATAAAAAGAATCCTAGATTTAAACAAAGACAAGGATAATTATGGCAAGAATCGCAGGGGTAGATATACCTAAACACAAAAGAGGAATCATTGCTTTAACTTATATTTTTGGAATTGGTTCAAGTAGAGCTAAAGAAATTCTAGAAAGAGCTAAAGTTGACGAAAATAAAAAAGTTCAAGATTGGAATGACGACGAGATCGGAGCTATCCGTGAAGCTGTAGGTCAATTCACAATTGAAGGAGAATTACGTTCAGAGATTTCATTAAACATCAAACGTTTAATGGATATCGGATGCTACAGAGGTATCCGTCATAGAGCTGGTCTTCCATTAAGAGGACAAAGAACTAAAAACAACTCTAGAACAAGAAAAGGTAAAAGAAAAACTGTTGCTAACAAGAAAAAAGCAACTAAATAATAAGTAGTAATATGGCTAAAGCGAATACAAAAAAACGTAAAGTACTTGTTGAGTCAACAGGTGAAGCTCATATTAATGCGACGTTTAACAATATCATCATTTCATTAACTAACAAAAAAGGTGAAGTGATTTCTTGGTCATCAGCAGGTAAAATGGGATTCAGAGGTTCTAAAAAGAACACTCCTTACGCTGCTCAAATGGCTGCAGAAGATTGCGGTAAAGTTGCACTTGAGGCAGGATTGAAAAAAGTAAAAGTTTATGTAAAAGGACCTGGAAACGGAAGAGAATCTGCAATCAGATCTTTACATAACGGTGGTATCGAAGTAACAGAGATTATCGATATTACTCCAATGCCACACAACGGATGTCGTCCTCCAAAGAGAAGAAGAGTTTAATTTTATAGTATAACCAAAGGTAGGAATAGATTATCGGAGGAAAGTGACCTGAATTCATAATCCCTACCTTTTTTCAATTTTATTAAGAAATGGCAAGATATACTGGTCCACAAACAAAAATCGCACGTAGGTTCGGTGAAGCAATTTTCGGAGATGACAAGTCTTTAGAAAAAAGAAATTACCCTCCAGGACAACATGGTTTAGCAAGAAAAAGAGGTAAGAAATCTGAATATGCTATCCAGTTATTAGAAAAACAAAAAGCTAAATATACTTACGGTATTTTAGAAAAACAATTCAGAAACTTATACAAAAAAGCTGCTGCAGCTCGTGGAGTTACTGGTGAGGTATTAATTCAATTATGTGAGTCAAGATTAGACAACGTAGTATTCAGAATGGGAATTGCTCCATCTCGTAGAGCTGCACGTCAAATCGTTTCTCATAGACATATTACTGTAAATGGGGAATTAGTAAATATTCCTTCATACCAATTGAAACCTGGTGATAAAGTTGCTGTTCGTGAAAAATCAAGATCTCTAGAGACTATCGAACGTTCATTATCTAATTCTAGCGCTGTTTACGAGTGGATTACTTGGAATCCTGAAACGTTAGAAGGAACATTTGTTTCTGTACCTCAAAGACTTCAAGTTCCTGAAAACATCAAAGAACAGTTAATCGTAGAGTTGTACAACAAATAATAATTGACATTCAGTCGAAACAAATATGGCAATATTTAATTTTCAAAAGCCCGATAAAGTTATCATGATTGATTCGACCGATTTTAAAGGCAAATTCGAATTTAGACCTTTAGAACCGGGATATGGATTGACAATAGGTAATGCATTAAGAAGAGTTCTTCTTTCTTCTCTTGAAGGATATGCAATTACTTCAGTTCGTATTGAAGGAGTAGATCATGAGTTTTCTACTATCGCTGGTGTAGTTGAGGATGTTACTGAAATCATTCTTAACCTAAAACAAGTTCGTTTTAAACGTCAAATTGAAGATGTTGATAATGAAACTGTTAGTATCTCTTTCTCTGGTAAAGAACAGTTGACTGCAGGTGATTTCCAGAAATTCATTTCTAGTTTCCAGATTCTGAATCCAGAATTAGTTATCTGTAATATGGATAGTAATGTAACTATTAATATGGATCTTACTATTGAGAAGGGAAGAGGTTACGTACCAGCTGAAGAGAATAGAAAACCTAATGCTCCTATTGGTACTATCTTTACTGACTCAATTTATACTCCAGTTAAGAACGTTAAGTATGCTATCGAAAACTATCGTGTTGAGCAAAAAACTGACTATGAGAAGTTAGTTTTTGATATCATTACCGATGGTTCTATTCATCCAAAAGATGCGTTAACTGAAGCTGCAAAAACATTAATACACCACTTTATGTTATTCTCAGATGAGAGAATTACTTTAGAGGCAGATGAGATTGCACAAACTGAATCGTATGATGAGGAATCTCTTCATATGAGACAGCTTCTAAAAACTAAACTAGTTGATTTAGATCTTTCAGTTAGAGCATTGAATTGTTTGAAAGCGGCTGAAGTAGATACATTAGGAGACTTAGTATCATTTAACAAAAACGACTTGATGAAATTTAGAAACTTCGGTAAGAAGTCTTTATCTGAATTAGAAGAGTTAGTAGCTGTTAAGGGACTTAATTTCGGGATGGATCTATCAAAATACAAATTAGATAAAGAATAAACTAGACTGCAAAGTCTAAATTCTAGTAAGAAATGAGACACGGAAAGAAAATAAATCACTTAGGTAGAAAAGCAGGACATAGAAACTCTATGCTTGCTAATATGGCTTGTTCTTTAATCGAGCACAAGCGTATCAATACTACTGTAGCTAAAGCTAAAGCTTTAAAGCAGTTTATTGAGCCATTAGTAACTAAAGCTAAAACTGACGATACTCATAACCGTCGTGTTGTTTTCTCTTATTTGAGAGACAAAGACGCAGTTACTGAACTATTTAGAGAAGTAGCTCAAAAAGTAGGAGATCGTCCAGGTGGATATACTCGTATTATTAAGTTAGGTAATCGTTTAGGAGATAACGCTGATATGGCTATGATTGAATTCGTTGACTTCAACGAATTATACAACGTTGCTAAGAAAGAAGCTAAAAAATCATCTACTCGTAGAGGTAAAAAGAAAGCTGCTGAAGCTCCTGCGACTGAGGCAACTTCTAATGAAGCTGAAACTAATGAATAGTATCAACAAAATTTATTTTTGTTATTTATAATATTAAGGACATTCTTTATAAGGATGTCCTTTTTTTTTTATTTTTGCTAAAAATTAATACAACACAACAATACAATGGAATATTCAGAAAGAAAGAAGGCGGTTTTAGTTTTAAAAGATGGAACTGTTTTTTTTGGTAAGTCGGTTGGTGTAGAAGGTACAGCATTCGGAGAGATTTGTTTTAACACTGGAATGACAGGTTATCAAGAAATCTTTACAGATCCTTCTTACTTCGGTCAAATCATGTTATCAACAACTGCTCATATTGGTAACTATGGGGTTAATGTTGACGAAGTTGATTCTGATGGAATTAAGATTTCTGGTTTAGTTTGTAAAAACTTTAGTTATTATCATTCACGTCCAAATTCAGAATCGGATTTATTGACTTATTTGGAAAAGGCTAATCTTATAGCTATTTCTGATGTTGATACACGTGCTCTTACCGCTCATATTAGAGACAACGGTGCTATGAATGCTATCATCTCAACAGATGGTAAATCAATTGAGGAGTTAAAAGTGATGTTAGAGAACGTTCCTTCAATGGAAGGTTTAGAGTTGTCTTCTAAAGTATCTACTAAAGAAGCTTACTACTTTGGTAATCCTGATGCGTCTCATAAAATTGCGGCAGTTGATTTTGGTATTAAAACAAATATTTTGCGTTGTTTCGAAGAGAGAGATTGTTATGTAAAGGTGTTTCCTTACAATGTTTCTTATGATGAATTAGTAGCATTTGGTGCTGATGGATATTTCCTATCTAACGGACCTGGTGATCCACAAGCTTTAGCAAAATTAGGAGTTCTTGACACGGTTAATAAAGTTATAGATTCAGGGCTTCCTGTTTTCGGTATTTGTTTAGGCCATCAATTAATCGGCTTGTCTCAAGGTGTGAGTACTTTTAAGATGTTTAGCGGACACCGCGGAGTGAACCATCCTGTTATGAATTTAGGTTCTACTCAAGGTGAAATCACATCACAGAATCATGGTTTTGCAATTAATAAGGAGGAGCTAAGTAAGCATGATAATCTTGAGCTAACTCATGTGCATTTAAACGATGGTACTGTTGCTGGTATGAAGATGAAAAATAAGAATGTTTTCTCTGTACAATATCATCCTGAATCAAGTCCTGGACCACATGATTCAAGATATTTATTTGATGAGTTTGTCGAGAATATAAAAAATAATAAAGGAGCTACAGTGTAGTTCCTTTCGTTATATATAAACTTTATTTCTTATCTGTATTAAGTAAGTTCAATTAAAGTTGTAAATTTGTTTATACTAAATTTTAAGACACAATTTATGAGTACAATTATTAGTGTGCATGCACGTCAAATATTAGATTCTAGAGGGAATCCTACAGTAGAAGTAGATGTTATTACTGAAAGTGGTATGTTAGGTCGTGCTGCTGTTCCATCTGGAGCTTCTACGGGTGAGCACGAAGCAGTAGAGTTACGCGATGGTGGTAAAGCTTTCTTAGGTAAAGGAGTATTAAAAGCTGTTGATAACGTTAACAATGTAATTGCTGAGCACATCGTAGGTGTTAGTGTTTTCGAACAGAATACTATTGACCAATTGATGATTGAATTAGATGGTACTAGTAATAAAGGAAATTTAGGAGCGAATGCTATTTTAGGTGTTTCTTTAGCAGTAGCTAAAGCAGCAGCAAATGAGTTAAGAATGCCATTATATCGTTATGTAGGTGGTGTTTCTGCAAACACGCTACCAGTTCCAATGATGAATATTATTAATGGTGGGTCTCACTCTGATGCTCCTATTGCATTTCAAGAGTTTATGATCATGCCTGTAAAAGCAATTACTTTTACACATGCTATGCAAATGGGGACTGAGATATTCCATCATTTGAAGAACGTTTTACACGAGAGAGGATTAAGTACAGCAGTAGGTGACGAAGGAGGTTTTGCTCCTACATTAAAAGGTACTGAAGATGCTCTTGATTCTATTAAATTAGCAGTTGAGAATGCAGGCTATAGATTTGGAGATGAGATTATGATCGCTTTGGATTGTGCGGCTTCTGAGTTCTATGTAGATGGTAAATATGATTATACTAAATTCGAAGGTGAATTAGGTAAAGTTCGTACTTCTCAAGAGCAAGCTGATTACTTAGCTGAGTTAGTTGAGAAGTATCCAATAGTATCTATTGAAGATGGTATGTATGAAGATGATTGGGATGGTTGGAAGTATTTAACGGATAAGATTGGTGATAAAGTTCAGTTAGTAGGTGATGATTTATTCGTTACTAATGTAGCTAGACTTGAGCGTGGTGTTAATGAAGGTATTGGTAACTCTATTTTGATTAAAGTAAATCAGATAGGAACACTTACTGAGACTATAGCTGCTGTTAACATGGCTAAGAATGCTGGATTTACTTCTGTTATGTCTCACCGTTCAGGTGAAACAGAAGATAGTACTATTGCTGATTTAGCTGTTGCTCTTAATTGTGGACAAATTAAAACTGGTTCTGCGTCTAGATCTGATCGTATGGCTAAGTATAATCAATTATTAAGAATAGAGGAAGAATTAGGTGATATCGCTTATTATCCTCAGGGGAATGCTTTTAAAGTAAAAAGATAATCCTTTATAAATAAAAAGCGGTAGATATGATATCATATCTACCGCTTTTTTATTTTATAGTACATGGGCACGGTTATGCTGGTATTTTGTAAAAATAAATTATTGTGAATAATGTTTTTTTTTAACTAATCCAATGTGTTTATGATTATTTAGTATGCCTTATTTTTTCATTCGTTTTGTTAGTCTCTAAAATGAGGTTTTTTGTTCATTTTTAATGATTACTTTACGAATATGACTTGTATGTATGCATAATAATTCCTATCTTTCCTACTGAAAAATTACTAGAATATGTTTGCTAGTAGTGAGTAAAACTTATAGAAAAAATAAAATAATAACAATATGTCTAAAACAGCTTATATAGAGGTTGACGGTAAAAGACATGAGTTTCCTGTATTAGTTGGTACTGAGAATGAAGTAGCAATTGATGTATTGAAATTACGTGCTTTAACTGGAGCTATTACTTATGACCCAGGTTATAAAAATTCTGGTGCATGCAAGAGTGCAATTACATTCTTAGATGGAGAAGAAGGAATCTTGAGATACAGAGGGTATTCTATTGAAGAATTAGCAGAATATTCTAACTTCTTAGAAGTTTCTTATTTGATTATCTTCGGTGAATTACCAACTCAAGAACAAATAGAAAAATTCGAGAATGATATTAGAAAGTATTCATTAGTTAATGAAGAAATGAAGAATATCATTGATGGGTTTCCTAAGACGGCACACCCAATGGGAGTGTTAGCTTCTTTGACTAGTGCTTTAACTGCATTTAATCCTAAAGTAGTGGATGCTGATTGTTCTAAGTCATTATATGAGGCTGTATGTAAGACAATGAGTAAATTCTTAGTAATAGCAACTTGGACCTATAGAAAAGCTAAAGGATATCCTTTAAACTATTATGATAACACTAAGAGCTATGTGGATAACTTCTTAAGATTGATGTTTGCTTTGCCAACAGAACCTTATGAAATCGATCCAATTATAAAAAATGCAATTGATAAATTATTTATCTTACATGCTGATCATGAACAAAACTGTTCTACATCTACAGTACGTATGGTAGGTTCTTCTCATGCAGGATTATTTGCATCTGTATCTGCTGGTGTTTCTGCTTTATGGGGTCCATTACACGGGGGAGCTAATCAAGCTGTATTAGAAATGCTTGAAGCAATTCAGAATGATGGAGGTGATGTTGAGAAATATTTAAACAAAGCTAAAGATAAAGACGATTCTTTCCGTTTAATGGGATTCGGACACAGAGTTTATAAAAACTTTGACCCAAGAGCTAGAATCATCAAAAAAGCAGCTGATGAAGTATTAGGAAAATTAGGTGTTGATGACCCTGTTTTAGATATTGCTAAAAAATTAGAAGAAGCAGCGCTTAAAGATCCTTATTTCGTAGAAAGACACTTATATCCTAATGTTGACTTCTACTCAGGAATTATTTATAGAGCTTTAGGTATCCCTACTGAAATGTTCACAGTTATGTTTGCTATTGGACGTTTACCAGGATGGATCGCTCAGTGGAAAGAAATGAGAATTAATAAAGAGCCAATTGGAAGACCTAGACAGTTATATGTTGGTGAAGCATTAAGAACATTTGTTCCTATGAAAGATAGAAAATAATATTTATTTTATATTTGTTGAGGAGGCACCCTAATTAAGGGTGCCTTTTTTATTTTGTAAAGAATTAAGTAGAGAGTATTTTGTTATATTTGTGGAAAATCAATATTTATGCTTAAGTTAAACGTTAAGAATGAAACCTCGAGATTGCGGGCTGTGGTCCTTGGTACAGCTAATAGTATCGGACCCACACCTACAGTAGAAGAAGCTTACGACCCTAAGTCGTTAGAGCATATTAAAGCAGGTACTTATCCTGTAGAATCTGACATGATTCAAGAAATGGATGCTTTTAATAAAGTATTCGAAAAATATGATGTAAAGGTGTATAGACCTGAAATCATTGAAGACTACAATCAAATTTTTACTCGTGATATTGGATTTGTGATTGAAGATAAATTCATTAAAGCAAATATCCTACCAGATAGAGATCGTGAATTACATGCAATACAGTATGTGTTAGATCAAATTAATCCAGCATCTATAATCTCTGCTCCAGAAGAAGTACATTTTGAAGGAGGAGATGTAATGCCATGGAATGATTATATTTTTATAGGAAGCTATAAGCGTCCAGATTATAAAGAATATATTACAGCAAGAACAAATCAACTAGGTGTTGATTTTATTAAAGAATTATTCCCTAATAAAACAGTTTTATCATTTGACTTGGTGAAGTCTAGAACAGAGCCACGTGATAATGCATTGCATTTAGATTGTTGTTTTCAACCAATCGGACATGATAAAGGAATAATCTATAAAGGTGGTTTTTATGATGAGAAAGAATACTATCAATTAGTTGAGATTTTCGGTAAAGACAACTTATTCCACATTGAAAGAGAAGAAATGTATCATATGTTTTCGAATGTATTTTCTATTAGTCCAGAAGTTATTGTGTCTGAACGTAATTTTACAAGACTGAATAATTGGTTAAGAGCAAATAATTTCGTTGTAGAAGAGATTCCTTATGCAGAAATTGCAAAACAAGAGGGGTTATTAAGATGTTCTACATTACCTTTGATACGTGATTAAAATATATGTTATGAATCAAACTACTAATACAATATTAATGATTCGCCCTGTGGCGTTTCGTATGAACGAACAAACTGCTGTAAATAACTATTATCAAAAAGTACTTGATAATACAACTCCTGCTACAGTTAATGCAAAAGCTCAACAAGAATTTGATGCTTTCGTAGAAAAATTAAGAGCTGTTGGAGTTAATGTTATTGTAGTAGAAGATACTGTAGATCCTGATACACCAGATAGTATTTTCCCGAATAACTGGATTTCTTTTCACGAAAGTGGAGAAGTGGTTCTTTACCCAATGTTTGCTGAGAATAGAAGGCTGGAGAGAAGAGAAGATATATTTGATATCTTGGAGAAAGAGGGCTTTGTAATTGATGATGATATATGGGATTATACGTCGGCGGAAGAAGATGATTTATTCTTAGAAGGAACAGGAAGTTTATTGTTAGATAGAGCTAATGAAAAGACGTATTGTGCATTGTCACCACGTGCTGATGAAGGTTTAGTTATTGAGTTTTGTGAAGATTTTGAGACAGACCCGGTAATTTTTGAAGCGTTTCAAACAGTAGATGGAGAAAGAAAACATATCTATCACACTAATGTTATGATGTGTTTAGCCGAAACATTTGCTGTAATTTGCGCAGATTGTATTGATGATAAACAAGAGAGAAAAACAGTCTTAAATAGTTTAAAGAGCACAGGAAAAGAAGTTATTACTATTACGGAAGAACAAGTTAATAATTTTGCTGGTAATATGTTACAAGTAAAAGGAGCAAACGATCAACGTTATTTAGTAATGTCAACGCAAGCTTATAATAGTTTAGACGCTAATCAAATAAAAGCAATAGAAAAGCATTGTCCAATCTTACATAGTAGCTTAGATACTATAGAAGCTTGTGGTGGTGGAAGTGCTCGTTGTATGATGGCAGAAGTGTTCTTACCTAAGAATTAGATAGATATTTATTTTGATATACTGAAAACGAAGCAATAGCTTCGTTTTTTTATTTATAAAATAATTATTTAAAATGAATTTAAATAAGATATTTTTCTATCTTTGCAATCAAGAAATCATCTAAATAAAAAACAAAAAGAATAAATGAAGCGTAATACCATATTTGTACTGAGTGCTTTTTGTGCAATTCCAGCATTTACTTTTGCTCAAGTACAAGATACTATAACGCCACCCAATGCTAATCTTGGAGAAATTGTTATCTCTGGACAGTATAGTCCACAATCTATAAATAAGGCTGTTAATAATGTGACAGTTCTGAATAGGCAACGTTTAGAAAATTTAGGGGCAGTAACATTAGCTGATGCATTAAATCAAGTGATGAATATATCTATACTACCAAATGCTGGTACAGGTAGATCTACTGTGAAGATGTTTGGTTTAGACGCCCAGTATTTTACGATACTAGTGGATAATGTACCTATGATTTCTGATGAAGGGTTTGGAAATAATACAGACCTAACTCAGATTAACTTAGATGATATTGAACAAGTAGAAATTGTAGAAGGAGCCATGGGGGTTGACTATGGAGCCAATGCAGTAACAGGAATTATAAATATCATTACTAAGAAAAATAATATTCATGATTGGAACGTAAATTTCTTTACACAAGAAGAGACTGTTGGTGATGAATATAATTTGAAGAATAAAGGAAAGCATATTCAGGGGCTAACGATAGGACATAATATAAATGATAATTTATATGCAAGTGTTAGTTATACTCATAATGATTTTAAAGGATGGTTTAATGATAGAAAAGGGTTTACTTATTATGGAGACGAGGATAAAAGGGGACACGAATGGTTACCAAAGAATCAAAATAATGTAAAGGCTCTTCTGAATTACCACCATAAGTCTTATCGTGTATTCTATAAGTTCGAATACTTTGATGAGAGAATGAAGGATTATAGTAAGACCTTCGAGGTAAACGAGGATCCTGTGTTTGAAACGATTGATCCTATTGCTAAAGACCGTATTACGAATACAAAGAGATGGTCTAACATTCTAAATACTTCTGGTAAATTTCAAGATCTTTTCCGTTTTGATTTGTCTTTTACTTATCAGAAACAAGAGAGGGAGATAGATTTTTATAGATATAGAATTAAGTATGACGAGAAATTTGATAAAAACTCATATAAAAGTGAAAGTAGAGAAGTGTTCTTTTCGAGAGGAACTTTTAGTGATTTTATTAAATGGGAAAGAGCTAGATTCCAATTAGGATATGAAGTAGCGAATAGTAAAGGGTATTCATTAATGAGCGAATCATTAGGAGAATCTCCTCAAAGCAGATCTTTAGGAAGTTATGATTTTTATGCTTCATCAGAGATTGACGTTATGCCTAATTTCATGATTCGTCCAGGATATCGTTTAATGACTTCAAATACTTTTGACAGTCAGCATGCTATGAGTTTAATGCTTAAATATGTATTGCCAAATGATTATGAGATTCGTGCTACTGTAGGTACATCTCCTCGTTTGCCTAATTATGAAGAGTTATATACGTATTTTGTAGACGTTAATCATGATTTACAAGGTAATCCAAATTTAAATCCAGAGAAAGGAAAGACGTTCTTTTTGAATATTAAAAAGGCAGTAGAATTTAGTGAAGATATTGAATTTAGTAGTAGTTTGACTGGACGTTTTTTGAATGTACAAGATAAGATTGATGTAATTCAGATTATTGATCCATCAGGACTTAAGTATAAATATCATAATGTTAATCGTTATAGAAATATAGGAGTAACTTTCTTGAATCAATTGCGTTGGAAAACATTAGATGTAGGTCTTGGTTTTACTTATTCAGGGGCTGCTCAGCAAATATATGGTGCTCCTAGTGATACAGATAAATTCTTATATACTCCTGAAGTGACAGCTAATGTTAGTTATAAGTTGCCATCTACAGGGACTATGTTCTCGTTATATTATAAATTTAATGGGGAAGAGTATCGTTATAAGATGGAGTCAGATCTTTTTGGTGAATACTATATGAAAGGAAAGCAAGAAAGCTATTCTTGGATGGATTTTAGTGTCCGCCAGCCTTTCTTTAAGAATATGTTGTTTGCAACAGTTGGGGTAAGAAATATATTTGATGTTAAAGATTTAACATCAACAACAAGTTCTGGAACAGCGCATAGCTCTTCTTCTCCTTCACAACCACTGGGATATGGAAGAAGCTTCTTTGTAAAATTACAATATAAATTAGGTTTTTAATGATGATGAGACGTTTATTACATATTAGCATATTTATTGTATCTCTTTTTATGATGATATCATGTGAAAAGGATTCTAAGAATGGTAATAGTGACACAAGGGATTTTATTGTAGCTTATGAAGAACAATCTATCAGTTATGGAGAAATCGTAGATAAGAAAGAATTAAATGTGATTTTTTCTGAACCGGCTGCCGAAGCGGGTAGTATTGAGATGAGAGTTTCTGAAGTAAATGCAAGATATGATGTAGATTATAATACTATTCCAAGTGCTAAAGCGGGTATATTAACTATTCCTTTCGCTAAAGGCGATCGAAAAGTGAATTTTGTATTTAATAACCTAATATATCCTTATGATCGTTCTGATAAGACAGTCCAGTTTGATATAGTGAAGGTTAATTATTCAATAAAAGAACCTAAGATTCAAGGATATAATGTGATGGTGGTTAGTTTTGATACAGCTATTGGAGGTCTTTTAATGCCTGCTATTGGTGGACCGAGCCAACCTAAACAAGTATACGTAGATTTAGGAGGAAAGGCAATGTATCTTGTACAACGTGATTCTTGGGACTTAGCCTTTTATGCAGATAAAGAGTTTAGAGTTAAATTGAACGGATCTATTTATATGGCTACAAGTGCTTTATCAAGTACAGATATTGATAAAGTGAGAGAAAGTGATGTAACGAGTCTAAAAGCTCAGGTACAGATAGGTACATTTGATCCAGCTAATGTTGCTTATATAGATGCTCCTACTGGTGAATTATCAGCAACAGCAATTAAGGAGGTAAAACTTAACCCTGATGAAAATAAAGTTTATTTAGTAAACTTAGGTTTTAAACCTGGTGCTTCTAGTGTTGCTGCAGGTTCTGTAAATGTAACTGGTGATACAAGAGGATGGAAGAAGATTAGAATACTAAGAAAAGATCAAGGTTATCTACTGCAGTATGCAGATTTAAATGATAGTACACATAAGGAAGTGTTTATAGAGAAGAATTCATCTTATAACTTTGTTTTCTTTAGTTTTGATACTAATAAAATTGTTAATGTTGAACCAAGTAAACAAAAATGGGATTTAAACTTTACTGTATTTACAAATACGGTTGATCAAAATGGTGACCCAAAAGGTTCTTATGGTTATTCTGATTTTATTGTAAACAATAGATATGCGGGTGTTACTGCTTATAAAGTTACAATACCTGAAAAGGATAAAACAATGTATAAGAGTTTCTCTTTAGCCGATGTAGATAAAGGAGCACTGTCTTTAGACTTGCGTACTATAGGTGGTACATGGAGAGATGTAGCGAATGATAAAAAATTATTCACTAATATCTTTTACGTAATTAAAGATTCAAAAGGTAATTACTATAAGATGCGTGTACTAAGCTTTATGAATGAAAAAGGTGAACGTGGATACCCAAGATTTGAATATAGCCTATTAAGGTAATTAATAATATTACATAACTATTTGTTGTCGCAGGTTATGTATGTGATTCAATGTAATCATACAGTACTTCAAGTATTTGTTGTTTATTGAGTTGTTAGTTTATTTTTGTTAGAAAACCCCAAGATTGTCGCTCTTGGGGTTTTTTTATTACTTTTAAGTTTTTAATCTGTCTATGATGCCTATAGTTACACATTCTAATAAGATTCTACATCCTTTATTTTTAGTATGCCTAGCTTTGCTTCTGTGTAATGATTTTTGGTTGAAAGAAGAGTTTTCTAATGTGATAACGGGCAAACTATCAGATTTTACAGGACTATTTATCTTCCCTTTTTTTGGTCTGCCTTTTTTCCAAAATATACTAGAGGTATTCATATAAGACAGTGTTATTGTTTATATGGTTTAAAAGTCCTTTATCTACCCCTGTGTTATCATGGCTTAATGGTTTTGGATTATCTATCGGACGGGTGGTTGATTATACTGACTATATGGCTTTAGTCAGTGTGGTGTTGTCCTATTATGTATTTAATAATATTACTATCCATAGATCATATCGCAGTGCCAAAGTAGGAGTGATTTATCTTTCTATTTTTTCTTTTATGGCAACTTCTCAGATTCCTAAAGTATCTACTTTTTATCCTATTCAGGACCAAGAGTATTATTTTAAAGGAACGAAGAGAGAACTGATTCAAAAATTAAATGAAGTTCAAGTAGAAAAAGTGCAGGAGTGGAATAATAAACTTACTCCTGTTCAAAGACCTATTGTAATTGACTCGGTTAATGATTTGATACATTATGAACTAAATGATCAATATGTACTAGGTAGATTATTAGATGTCGAAGAGGGACAGAAAGATAGCGTTTACTATGAATCTGATCTGGTTAAGTTTGTCATCACACAAGAGAACACTAGAGCCAAAATAACTCTTCTTGAGATTATGGTTAGAGTTCAAGGGATAGGAGATGTTGATATCACTAAACTACCATATCCTAAAAAGGAAGTCAGAGCTTTCAAAAGAAATTTGATAAGCCCCTTAAAGAAGAAATTCTAAGCTTCTCTGTATTTAGCTGGTGTAGTTTGATACATACGTTTAAAGGCAGAAGTGAAGTGTTGTACATGCTCATATCCACAGTAGTGAGCTATTTCTTTGATAGGTATAGTTGTGTTGCGCAACAATTTATGAGCGTATTCCATTCTTAATTGATACACATATCCGAATACTGTAGTATTGTAGACCTCTTTGAAGCCTTTCTTTAGTTTATAATCATTTAATCCCACTTCTAGTGCAAGTTCTGATAAACTAAGAGGGGCTTGATAGTTTTGTTCTATGTGTTCTTTAGCTTCTGCCAGTTTTTGTTTATCAGATAGAGATATTTTTGTCAAATCCTTATTGGAATTTAAACGTATATATTGCTCGAATTGTAATAGGAGTAATTCTTTACTCTTTACATCTAAGTATAATTGTTTCATGACACCAGTTCTATTTGTGTTATAAATTTCGGTAAGAACTGCTTTTATTTCTACGTTTACTAAAGCATTGTTTTGGAATAACTGGTTGTTTGTTTTATTGATAGGAGGGATCAGACCTTCATATTGATTAATTAAGGAGTCCACATGGTCTTGAGGGAATAGTACCTCCATATATTCATTGCTGTTTTCATTTTGTTTAAAAGTACCTTGTAGTTCTTTTTGTAAATATAGGTTGTGTTGATTTTTATTAAACTTTACATTGTTGTAAGTCGAATTAAAGGCTGATCTACCATTTATACAAAAGTGCATTTCATAAAATGGTTCATCTGTATACATCTCTATAGAGATATCCTTTTTTATATTCATCATCCCGAAGATTAGAATAGAATTCTGATTATAGTACTCTGTTACTTTATTTTCTACTATATCATTGTGGATGCGTATGGTCTTACATTTATCTAGATTAGCTGTTTCTGAGTATAAAGTTTGATATCTTTTCTCTAGTAAGATCTCTTTTGTATTGATGTCCTTAATGATCATTTCCATAATAATCCGTTTTGCGTAAAGTTTACTCCTTTTTAGGTAACAACTATTTTAGTTACATGAAGGAAATTTGCACAAATATAATTATTAAGATTAATTCTAAATAACTATATTTGGTCAAAATTTATAGTATATGGAGCCAATGGATAATATTGAATTAGCAAAACAGCTTAGATGTCCTAGTGGAGATGATGGAGTTAGGGTTGGAAATAGGATGTATGCATCCAATAGCAATATGATTTATAAAACTATTGACCGCTTAAACATTAAAGCAGGGATGCATATTCTAGAATTAGGATTTGGTAATGGTCGCCATTTGCCATATTTGTTTTCTAAAGAAAAAAGCTTGAGTTATGAAGGTATTGAGTTATCTGATGTCATGTTAAGTGAAGCAGCCGAATTCAATAAAGAGCTAATAAAAGAAAGTAAAGTCAAATTGTCTTTAGGGAATGATACAGGAAGAATGGATTTTGAAGACAAATTTTTTGACGGTTTCTTTTCTATCAACACTATTTATTTTTGGGAAGAGCCAAATAAGTATTTTCAAGAGATATATCGTATTTTACGTTCAGAAGGACAATTAACTTTATCGTATATTCAGAAGGACTTTGCTCTAAAACAAGCTTTCGTTACAGAAGAAATCTTCCATTTTCATAAGACAGAGTGGCTTATTCGTTTATTGACTAATATTGGTTTCTATAATATAGAACAATGGCAGTATATGGAGAATACAACTAATAAGTTGGGACAAGCTGTTGTACGTCCATTTGTTATTCTAAAAGCGACTAAGTTGTAAAGAAAGAAATCTTCTTATCCTTGTTTCTAATGTTTATCTGTGAGAATTATTAAATCATTCACTTATAAATATGGATAAACAGAAACAATTGATTTTAAAAGGCAATTTGCCTAATGTGATGTGGCAGATGTCTTGGCCAGCTATTATAGCGATGGTCTTATTTGGGCTAAATAACTTTTTAGACGGTGTCTTTGTTGGGCACCTGATTAATGATACAGCATTGGCAGCTGTTGGGATAGCTTTTCCTTTAGCACAGATTGGACAAGCTATCGGTAGCCTTATAGGCACGGGTGCAGGTGCCGCTATTAGTATTTGGATAGGAGCAGATGATCAGAGTAATTTGGCTAGATGTTTAGGTTCAGTTAATTTTCTTAGCATTTTATTCTCCGTGGCTTTTATGCTTCCCGCCTATATTTTTGCCGATGAACTAATCTATTTGATGGGAGGCAGAGGGGAGATAGCTATTTTAGCTTCCCAGTATTATAAGGTTATTCTATTAGGTACTTTCTTTTGGGTACATGGTTTAGCGTTGAATATGATGATTCGCGCAGAAGGAAAGATGAAGACTGCAGCTATAATGATAGCGATAGGGTTAATAATCGATATAGTACTTAAGCCTATTTTTATCTCTACATTAGGAGGTGGGGTAGTTGGTGCTGCTTGGGCTACTAATGTATCGATGATTGTTTATACTATTCTAGGTATAGGGTATTATCATTTTTCTAAATCTTCTTTTAAGACTGATGTTTGGTCATTTTTTAATGATAAGCAGATTACTAGACTTATTATTAAGCTAGGAATGCCTGCCATGATTATGATGGTGATGGTTGTCATTCAGAATATAGTCATTTTTAATGCCTTGTCTAAGTATGGTACAGATAGTGACATTACCTTCTTTACTGCTGTTAATCGTTTTTATTTATTATTGTGTACACCTATGTTCGGATTGATGCGTGCACTTCAGCCAGTAGCAGGGATGAATTATGGTGTCCAGAATTATGTTCGTACTAAGCGATCGTATGTGTTGTTTACTTGGACTGGAGCAGGACTATTATTACCCTTCTGGTGTTTAGTAATGTTTTTTCCTCAGGATGTCTTATCCTTAATGATACCAAACCAATTATTTTCAATAGATCAATTGATTAATTTTCGTGTATATATGAGTGTTTTGTTGGTGTTGCCAGCTATATTCATGGGGATGGTTTGGTTTCCATCTGTAGAGAATGCGAGGCCAGCTAGTTTGGTTGCGCTTTTTAGACAGTTAGTTTTGTATGTTCCTATCATGTTAGTTGTGCCCCGTATTTTTGGGATTAATGGTATTTATTGGGCAAGTGCTTTGATTGATTGGGCTATTTTTATTGTTGTCATCTTTGTGTTAAGACGTAGTTTTAAGATGCTGGTATAAATTAATAGAAGAATAGAGGCTGTTTTTTCTTGCTTGAGTAAAGAATTTAAAGGAACTAGGATAGGGATAAAAGGATTATGCGTAAATTCGCTTGCAATTTTCAAAGGAAGTTTAGTCGTCCTTTTCATTTTATAATTATACAACACAACATATATGGAATTATTAAGAGAGAGAATTTTGCAAGATGGAAGATGTTTTGAAGGAGGAATTTTAAAAGTAGACAGTTTTATCAACCATCAGATGGATCCTGTACTAATGAAATCTATTGGAGTAGAATTCGTAAGAAGATTTGCAGGAACTAATGTGAATAAAATTATGACTATTGAGGCTAGTGGGATTGCTCCAGCTATTATGACAGGATATTTATTAAATCTTCCTGTGGTATTTGCTAAGAAGAAAAAACCTAGCACAATGGAGAATATGTTACATACACAGATACACTCTTTTACTAAGGATAGAACGTATGATGTAGTTATAAGTAATGATTTTCTTCAGCCTACAGACAATGTTTTATTTGTAGATGACTTTTTAGCGTATGGTAATGCCGCTTTAGGAGTACTAGATTTAATAAAACAGTCTGGTGCTAATTTAGTAGGAATGGGATTCATTATAGAAAAAGCATTTCAAGACGGACGTAAGTTAATAGAAGAGCAAGGAGTAAGAGTAGAATCTTTAGCAATAATAGAAGATCTGTCTAACTGCACGATTACGATTAGATAATATTTTAGAATAGTTTTATATTCATATACAGCCCTGGACTATATAGTCTAGGGCTTTTTTATTGTCATCATAAGTTACCCCTCTTCAAGAGTGCGACAAGACCTTTTCAATATTGCTTCAAGAAAGAGGTGCTCAGATAGAGCAATCTTGGAGAAATGTTGAAGCGGTGTTGAAGAAGTAGGCATAAAGGCTTGCTATTACTGGGATACAGAAGTGTTTTGGCTTTAGAAAGATAATACTGGTAATTTACTTTACTTTTTGATAGACAATTGTTTACGATGATAATTACTCAATGTGAGAATAAAAAAAGTACATCTGTTTTTCTTCGAAACAAGATAATAGCCATATAATAAGGGACTTTTCTTCTAAAAAAGCATACCTATATAAGTAGATCAACTACAAAAAAGTAGATAAAACACCTTTGGGTAGGATAAAGTAACATTTAGAAATAGACAGAAAGGGCATAAGAAGGTATATTCTCAATTATTACATATATATAATAGAGTACAATATTAAATACATTCTACCGTCCAACCTTACGTATATATAGTATAGAGACGCCATAACGCTATAACCATTAAAAAAAGACAAAAAAACTTTCGCTTGTAAAAGGTGGTATAATAATGAGTTATGAAATACTTTTTAAAAACATTGAAAAAAAGACAAAGATAAGTTTGGAAGTAAGAGAAAAGACACTACTTTTGCATCCGCATTAGAGAAGTAGTTGCTACGGTAACAATGTCTCGAAGAGCAGACGATCATAAACAAAAATTGAAGCAAGAGCGACTAAAAAATAAGCTTTAAA